>JAYUVA010000487.1:0-2947 GCA_043754375.1 Candidatus Kuenenia sp.
CAATTCAGTCGCTTGTTCACTCGTCTGTGGGAGAATCGCAGACGGGCAGCGGGGCAGATTGACGTGGATCGTTGAAGTCAATCGCGGAATTCCGGATCTGTTTGGGAAACGGTAGATGCGAATTCAGACTTCCAGTTGTGTCTCTTATTGATCTCAGAGACAATTCCGAGGTTCGTTGTCGCAAGGGATAGTCGGCAATCACCATCCTTTCATCTCTTCGGGCTTGCCATAAGACGCCATGTCAAAATTAACAACATCCCTGCCAGTACCGACTGCGGTAAAACAGCATGGCACATTTGATCAGGCGGCCGATGCGACAACTCTCTACCGCCACTGGGGCGCACATCTGGTCGATGGGGGTGTTCGATTCGCCGTCTGGGCTCCGAATGCTCGCGAAGTTTCTGTCATTACGGACGGCAACGGATGGACGCCCGGACGCGACTGGCTGGATTCCAGCGACAACGGTGTCTGGCATGGAGTCATCAAAGGCGTCCTGCCGGGAACTCGGTACAAATACGCGATCAGAACTCAAAGCGGTCACTTGCTCGAAAAAACCGATCCCGTCGCTTTCTACCATGAAATGCGCCCGCAAACGGCTTCCATTGTCTGGAGCCTTCGGGATTTTCAATGGAACGATCAGAGCTGGCTGGAGAAACGAGATCAGACAAACTGGCTCAAGGCACCCGTGTCGATGTACGAAGTCCATCTGGCATCGTGGAAACGCCCTCACGATGGTCGAACATTTTTCAACTACCGTGAACTCGCTCATGCACTGGCCGATTATGTCCTGGAAACTGGCTACACGCATGTGCAGCTGATGCCGATCACCGAGCATCCGTTCGACGGATCGTGGGGATACCAGACGACCGGTTACTTCGCGCCCACAGCGAGATTCGGATCGCCGCATGATTTTCAGTATTTCGTCAATCATCTGCACCAGCGTGGTATCGGTGTGCTCCTCGACTGGGTTCCCGGCCACTTTCCAACCGACAAGCATGGTCTGGCGATGTTCGACGGGACATGCCTGTATGAACATTCTGACCCGCGACTGGGGTATCATCCCGACTGGAACACATTGATCTTCAACTACGGTCGGCGGGAAGTGACGGAGTTCCTGATTTCCAGCGCCCGGTTCTGGTGTGACGTGTATCACATCGACGGAATTCGCGTCGATGCTGTTGCGTCGATGCTGTACCTTGATTATTCGCGTGATTCCGGTCAGTGGATTCCGAACCAATACGGTGGACGTGAAAACCTGCACGCCATCGATTTTCTGCGGAAGTTCAATACGCTGATGCATGCGGAATTCCCCGGCACCATGAGCATCGCGGAAGAATCTACCGCCTGGCCCGGTGTGTCACGTCCGTGCTACACCGGCGGTCTGGGTTTCACCATGAAATGGGATATGGGATGGATGAATGACACGCTGCGATTTATGCGGCGCGATCCTGTTCATCGGCAGTACCATCTGAATGACCTCACGTTTCGAGGCATTTATGCGTTTTCAGAAAACTTCGTGCTGCCGTTATCGCATGACGAAGTCGTTCATGGAAAGCAGTCGCTGCTGTCTCAGATGTCCGGCGATACGTGGCAGAAATTCGCGAATTTGCGAGTCCTGCTGTCCGGGCAATTCGCAGCACCTGGCAAAAAGCTGCAGTTCATGGGGACGGAGATCGGTCAGTGGACGGAATGGAATCACGATGCTGAGATTGACTGGATTTTACGAACCTTCGACACCCACGAAGGCATTCGTCGGATGATCTGCGATCTGAATCGCCTGTATGTCAGTGAGCCCGCTCTGCACGAAGGCGACGTCGTGCCGGAAGGATTTCAGTGGCTGGTTGGCGACGATCACACGAACTGCGTCATTGCATTCATGCGTCAGACACCTGATCACCGTGAGACGATCCTTGTGATCAGCAATCTGACACCCTCTCCACGTGACAATTATCGCCTCGGTGCACCGTGTGCGGGCTACTACAAAGAAATCTTTAACAGCGATGCCGACTGGTACGGCGGCGCGGGGCTCGGCAATCAGGGCGGCGTCTATTCCAAAGATACGCCAGCACACGGCAAACCCGCCAGCATCGTCATCACCGTGCCGCCGCTGGCCACTGTGATGTTCAAAGCCGTTCCGCCACCACTGGCAACCGAGGCCGCGAAGGTGTCAAAAACTGTTCTGGAAGTTACGGTCTCATCAACCGCCAAGCGCTAACGGATTGTGTAACAGTTTAGTCCCTCTCCGACTGATCTTGGCGAGAATTTTGTGAACGCATAGAGTTTCGGCATTCGGGAAGGATGCCGAGCAAGCACGCAACGAACGGCTTACCTCGGAAAACCAGGGGCTGCAACGCGAATTGGATGAGGTCAAACTGGAATTGAAGCTGGAGCGTCAGAACAAGTTCGCAACCAACCCGCAGAAGATGGATTCCGGGAAAGTCGGCGAAACGACGGCTTCAGCGACACCTCCGGCCGCATCTGCGACAAAGAAGAAGCGTGGTGCCCCGGTTGGGCACCACGGATGGTTTCGCACATCACCAACGGCGTATGACTGGGCGGTGGACGTGACTGCTTCGGTGCGGTGTCCGCATTGCCGTGGTCCCGTTGCGGCTGTTGACGCCGCCGCACCCACTGAGCACCTTCAGGAAGACATCCTTGAGGGCCGTTATCGAGTCGTTCTGTATCGTCATGTAGCGGCGTGCTGCGACGACTGCGGTAAGTCGGTGCAGAATGCAGGAGACGGAGAAATCCTGAACAGTCGCATCGGCCCGCATCTGCGAAGCACGGCCATCTTTCTGGGGAATGTCATTGGCATCAGCTATCGCAAAATCGCCGCAGGCGATTGAAGAAATGTTCGGGACTACGTTCACGCCGGAGGCGTTGATAGGCTTCGAAACGATGCTGGCCGAGAAGGCAAAGCCGGTTGTCGATGACATCACTAAAAAGC
>JAYUVA010000488.1:0-2909 GCA_043754375.1 Candidatus Kuenenia sp.
CAAATTGACACAGATAGAAATCAACAATCAATCTGTGTTCATCCGCGTCCATCTGTGGTTGATACTGTCATTCTCGAAATGTCGTGAACGGTTACCAAAAAATCACTCATTTCATGGATCGTGTTTTGCTTTCTTTGTGCTTTTTATGTTGTTTCGTGGCTGGAAAAAACCTCCCGATTGCGCGCGTAGGCAAATGAAATCCAGATGCTTCAATCCCAGTGAATAAGCGGGCCATTGATTTGAATTGGAATTGATTTGAACCCCAACGGGGTTCCACATCCCCCGATTCTTGAACCCAAATCGGCAATTGCAATGTGGAACCCCGTTGGGGTTCGCCGGGGTTTGTATCGTTTTTCCTGGGGTGCGCCGTTGTCACGGCGACCCCAGGCTTTGTTGTAAAACCCCGTTGGGGTTCAGTTCGCCCGGAATCGATGCCGCCCTGCGATACACTCGAAATTGGCTGAGAAAATCCTTCACGGCGTTGCCCAAAGGGGCTTTGGCAATCAATCGCGTTTGGTTTCCCAGGCCGTTGGCCTGGGCTGACATAGACGAAAATCATCGCGATCCGTAGGCGGCTTCGGCAATTTCTGCCGAAGGACGCGACGAAGATCGAACCTCGCCTTAACGCAATTCAGTCTTGTCCACCAACGGCCAGGAGTCAGGAAATCTGCGACGAGATTGTCGATCGCGAAGACTTCGCAGTTAAGCCGAATTGTGTGTTTGAACATCACTAGATTCTCTGATCAGCGACACAATTCAATAAATTGCAGGCGCGGATGAGATCGCTTTCCGTCCGATACCGGATGAGCCCCCGATAGAGCAATTACCACGCCGTGTGGGCTCAGGGATTTTCGTCACATTATTCGCCGATCGCAGTGACTCCGGCGAGTTTTGATGGCAGATAAATCGGGCTTTTGCATGTTTTCATTCGGGAGGAATGAGAGCTGGCAGGAACTCACGGAAGAGAAAGAAGAAAAGGAAATGATAAGGCGATCATGGAAGTCATTCCTCACGGGTATGGCACTTGTCGGTGGGATGACGGTGGCAAACGCCGCGTTCGCCGCTGACGGATGTTGCACTCCTGCCGGAATGGACGGTAAACAGTGTGAACAGATTTTTGCGGACGCCGGCACCAAGCTCACAGAGCAGCTGGCAGGCATGAGTTGCTGTGACCCAGGCAGCTGCTGTGCTCCGACATCTGTTTGCGATCCCGGATGTACAAATACCTGCGGCGACGCTGTGGCAAACGCCTGCGGCGAAAGCTGCGGCCAAGGCTGTGGAGAAGCCGCCGACGGCTGCGGCCTGTTCGGTGATTGCGGCAACGGAATTACTTTTGGTGGCTGGACACAGTTTGGCTACCAGAACGGACCGGACGGTGCGTTCACGGGCAATGGGGCGTTTAATAACGTCAACTTTGGTCCTGCCGCAGGATTGGGTAATGCCAAAGAGTGGGATAACCTGAACCTGAATCAACAGGGCCTGTATATCAACAAAACGGCTGATGGCAGCAACGGCCTCGGCCTTGGTTTCCGCGCAGAAATGATCTATGGCGTGGACGGTAACGAAGCTCAGTCGTTCGGAAATAACGCCGGGACTTACGACTACCTGAATGGCTTTGACCATGGGATCTATGAATGGGCACTTCCTCAGTTGTACGCGGAAGCGGCTATGGGCGATCTGTCGGTCAAAATCGGGCACTTCTATACGCCAGTTGGTTATGAAGTGATTCCGTCAGGCGGCAACTTCTTCCTCAGCCGTCAGTTGACATTCTACAACAGCGAACCGTTCACTCATACCGGTGCCCTCGGTACTTACAAAGCCGGAGATAACCTTCAGGTACTTGGTGGCTGGGCCGCAGGCATGGACACAGGATTTGATCGTCTGAACAATGGCAGCGTGTTCCTCGGCGGATTCATCTACAACGTGTCAGAATCGACGGCGTTGACCTACATGACCTGTACAGGGAACATGGGTGCACGTGGTGACGGATCGATCAATAGCATCTTTCTGACACAAACCTGGTCGGATAAATGGTCGTCCGTCCATCAATTTGACGTGTTGGGATCCAATCTGGGAAGTGACTTTGCAACCACAGGAGTTGCTGACAACTCGACTGGTCAGATCAACTACCTGTTCTACACCATCAACGACAAGTTGAAAGCCGGTGTTCGACAGGAATGGTACAAGGCCGACGGCACGTCCTACAACACAATGACCTACGGCGTGAACATCAAGCCGATGGAAAACCTGACGATTCGTCCGGAATACCGCCAGATGTGGGCTCCAGGAGCTCAGAATTCGGCAGCAGCGCCCGGCCATGACGATCTATTCAACTCGAACGTCTTCGGTATCGACGCGATCATTACCTACTGATCTCAGCAGGCTGATGGCAAGTTGCAACGGTCGATAGTCTACAAACCATGACCGCTGCGGAGCATCTTAGTTCCGCTGCGGCTTTTCTTTTGGCGAATCTGGTGGGCAATTTTCTATACTCCACACGGTCGGAAATGAGTTCGGCGAGCGGAGCAGCGTGAGCCCTCCGGTACCTCGTTTTTGTACCTCAAGCTGCCGCATGCCGCTCGCCACTTGTCTCTCTCAAGACCGCGCGGAGCATAACGCTCGTGAAATCGTTGAGCCTTGGTCGAGAAACAGCATAGCAGCGTCTGCCGCGATCGCTTCGTCCAATTCAGCTGGCCTGACCGAAACAAGAAAAGGCTGTTTTGATCGGTCGGCAGAATCACCGTGACGTGAGTTTCTGTCAGTCTGCTACACCGACGATTCCGCATCGAAGAGAACCGATTCGAGATTCGCTCGCTACGGCTGGATGGAAGACTATCGCGGCGTTCTGAGCGAATGGTCTCGCTGGGAAGACACCGTCAGGTGCAGTGTCGAATTCATTCGCGTTCACG
>JAYUVA010000489.1:0-3135 GCA_043754375.1 Candidatus Kuenenia sp.
GACGGCGTCACCGGAAACCGTCGCCTGCGGCTCAGGGTTAAACAAAATTGCTGACTGTGCACACTCAATCAACATCCCGCCAGCGCCCAGCATCTGATGGAATGGTAGGACCTCAACTGCCGCTCGCCTAATACTCCTCAATCCTTCGCATCCAGTTCATCGGTTGAATCTTCCGGTGGTGCTTCCGGCGTTGGCTGCGGATATTCGAGTTCTTCCGCCTGATCGAACTCCGGTGTCACCAGTTCAACGGCCCCGACAGGATGCCGCGACACATACTCGGTCGGCTCTGTGCGCAGGTGCGGATTATCAACGGCATGAGTTCTCTCCTGCGCTCGCAGCATCGCGTCGTCGTACGCTGCAGGGCACCATTTGCCTTCCTGCAGATAGATGTTGTTGAATTCGAGGAGTCGTCCGGTCGCCAGGTTCAGACTGGTGATCGCTTTGTTATAGGCCACGACCTGTTGATAGTAGGCACCTGCGGCAGTCGCGAGGCTCGCCTGGGCTCGCAGTTCAAGATCCACTGACGCTCCACCTTCCTCTCTTTGCACCTTGAAGATTCTGGCTCGTTCGCTCGCAGCTTTCATCCGGTAGAAATTCGACTGAGCGGCCGCGTAGTTTGCCGCGACATCCTGAATGGCATTCGCAATATCGTGCGCAATGCTGCGTTCCTGAGCCGCGAGAACAGCATTGGCTTTCGCAAGCTGCAGCTCGTAGTTGCGTGCCTGGCTGCGCGCCTGTCGCAGACCAATCGGCATGTTGAACTGCATCCCGACGTTCCATGCATTCAGATCGTCACGCGACATGGATCCAAATGCACTGTTTGTCGGATTACTCGTGCCTTGACTGACCAGCTTGTCGCCAAAACCCAGTACGTTGTAGCCAGCCACCGCATTCAGACTCGGACGCACAAGGTTACGCGCCGCATTGAGTTGTAATTGCAAGCTCTTAATCTGCCACTTCTGACGTCGAAGTTCGACGCGGTACGTCAAGCCATCCACCAGACTTGTCTGCCATTCGGGAAGCAATTCCGCCACGATCGGCTCTTCCGCCGGCCGGAGAACAGTGCCATCATTCATGGGGAGTCCGACGAGGCGTCGCAGTTCAGATTCTGTCTGATACAATTGGTTCAGCGCGAGTTCGACGCTGGCTTTGGTTTCATAGAATCGATCCCGCGTCTGTGCTTCATCGGGAGGGCTCCCGGTTTTATTTTCGCGTTTGACTGCCAAAACTCGCAACGTCTCGGCAGCGCTCTTGTGGGCAGTCACGCTGGTGTCGAACAGGCGATAGGCGAGATAAAGATCCCAATAGGCATTCTCAATATCACTCAACCCTGTCTGTACGGCGATTTCGAAATCGGCAAGTGAAAGGTCTTGATTGATGCGTGCAATGGCGATGCCCTGGCTGACCCCGGTGATCGCTCCGAATGCCGGATTCGTCGGTCCGGCGGTCCGCGTGAATTCCACTCCACTTCCCGCCAGCAGAGGCTGAACAATCTGGGCCCCGAGGACTCCCTGATAGACCGACGAATAGTTGTTTGATGGATTGTTGGTCGAGGTGTCTGACCAGTTGCTGATCACTGCGACATTGGCTCCGGTCGCCAGCGCTTTGCTCAGAGATGTATTAAAGGCTCCGCCGTCACTGCTCGAAACCGGCAGACCGACCGTATTCAGTCGATTGTCCTGACCGGAAAGTATCAGACTGGATGCCAATCGAGCATCAAAGTCTGAAAGCGCGGCATCCATCCCGCGGCGACCGAACAGAATCCCCGTTTCCTGAATGGCCGAATCATAGACCGACGCCACGCCGGCCGGATTTGTCAGCACCGCTTTTGAACCGATTCCACCCAGTGCGCTGGTTTCGATAATTTCATTATGCGACAACGCGGTCAGCATCAACTCATGCAGCGTGACATCCCGGACTTCGTCATCGACATTCCGCGCCAGATTGCGTGGTTCTCCGCTGAGTTGAACCGCGCGGGCCGTCACGTTCTCGATGGCGGGATATTCGATCGCGGTGCTGTAATCGCGATAAGCAGTGATCGGTTTGTCACCGTCCGCATAGTGCAGTTCACTCGGTTGCTTCTTGCGCGACATCGAACAGCCGGACAGCATCATTGATGATGACAACGCGCTGACGATGATGAGTTTCGGAAGCCGAATCGCAATGTGATCGAATGCGAACGATTTCATGTGACATCCTTGCCCCGGACTTCACGACAGAACGGGCGAAGCCCTGCGATCCGCAGAATTCGCCAATTTGACAGATCAACCAGATGAGGTATCGTCGTTGTCTTCGGCATTGCTTGAGGAACCAACAGCGGGACCATATTCGGTATAGGCCATTCCCAGCTTCTTCTTCAGAAAGACAACCTCACCCGCATCGTTTCCCTCAACGGCATGACCGGCAAATTGCAAAAGGTAGCCTCCCACAAAACAAACGCACGGCCACCAGGGAGCCGCTCCAGCCAGAAAAGTCCACGGAGTCCCTACAAACGTCAGGGGCACTCCGATCAAATGCAGTCCCTGATTCACGCGGTTCCGATGTCGCGGCAAATAGTTTTTCAGGAACGCTGTGAACATCACCAAGACCTTTGCAGGAATGATGCAGACTGGGGAATGTCGCCTTGATCGTTTAACGGCAAGCCGCAGGCGTCGTTGCCGAGTTTCGCCCGCGCCCGCGCCTGCGGCTCGCCGCTAAACGAAAAAGCCAACGCAGGTGAACTATTCCGGACGTTCCGCACAGTTTACCTGATCGGAAGCGATCACGGGAATCACGGCATACGGCAATTCGTCAATCCCATTGGAATCCGACGCCATTCCTTATACAGTGAACCCAGAAGCATTGGGCCTTGATGCCTTTTCAAGCTTTAAAAAACAATGGCCCGCTTATTCACGGGGATTGAAGCATCTGGATTTCATTTGCCTACGCGCGCAATCGGGAGGTTTTTTCAGCCACGAAACAACACAAAAAGCACAAAGAAAGCAAAGCACGATCCATGAAATGAGTGAGTTTTTGGTAACCGTTCACGACATTTCGAGAATGACAGTATCAACCACAGATGGACGCGGATGAACACAGATGGATTGTTGATTTCTATCTGTGTCAATTTGTGTTCATCTGTGGTTGCTGGCACAG
>JAYUVA010000490.1:0-2811 GCA_043754375.1 Candidatus Kuenenia sp.
GCCATGCGAACCGGTGCCGTGGGGGCGGCTGTTGTCGCAGCCAGCAGACCAGGCATTCTCATCGATTCCAGCATGGGCAATGCCAATCCAGTTCCGATACCACGCAGGACGGTCCGGCGATTGAGTTTGCTGAGAATGGAGCGACTCATAGATTGAATTCCTCAAAACAAGTGTGACCGACTTCGTTTAACCGCGTGCCCATCGGGCCGCGATTCCCTGGTCAACCAAAGCGCGGGCCGTTGGCCATGCGGTTAAACGATCGAAGTCGATCTGATTATTGTGCAGGATCCAATTCTCTGAAACGACTCCGCTTCATAAAAGGATCGGACGATACGATTCCCTCAACAAGAGCAGAAAAGCGATTCCCGCGTTGTTTCATCAAGACCAGTGCCTGATCAACCGCACACTTGTCATAGTAATCAAGACCACGCCCCAAAGCATAGGTTAAAAGGCGTTCTGCGAAGGCTCGGTGAAACTGTTCCTGCCGCCCGCGAATGATGGCAATCAGTTCAATCGGGCCCGAAAACTTCTCACCGGACGGTAGTTCACCGGTCGAATCGACGGCTCTTTCGCCTTCTTTATCACGCCAGCGGCCAACTGCATCGAAGTTTTCAAGTCCCATGCCGAGCGGGTCCATCGTCTTATGGCAAGACGCACAACCTGGATCCTTGCGGTGAATTTCCAGTCGTTCTCTCAGACTGAGATCCGACACATCCTTCGTTGCTTCTTCCAGCGGAGGCACACCGGGCGGCGGTGGCGGCGGCGCTTCTCCCAGGATGTTCTCCAGAATCCATTTACCGCGCTTCACCGGACTGGTGCGACCTGGATTCGATGTCAGCGTCAGAATACTGGCCTGAGTCAGCAGCCCTGAACGCTTTGTACCTTCCAGTGAGACACGGACGAACTCTTCTCCCGAAACTCCGGCGATACCATAATGCGTTGCCAGTCGTTCGTTCAGAAACGTGAAGTCAGCAGTCAGGAAATCATCAATGCTGCGATTCTCTTTCACAATCGTGCTGAACAGCATTTCGGTTTCCTGCCCCATAGCGCTTCGCAGGGAATCATCGAAGTCCGGAAAGAGCTCAGGGTTCGGCTGCACATCGGAAAGGTTGCGAAGATTGAGCCACTGCGCTGCGAAGTTGCGGCTGAGGGCCAGAGCCTTATCATCATGCAGCATGCGTTCGATCTGCGTTTGAAGAATGGCAGGGTCAAACAGACGTTTGTTTTCGGCCAGTTGAAACAGCTGATCGTCCGGCATACTGCTCCACAAAAAGTACGACAGCCGAGACACGACTTCGTATTCATTGAGCTTACGTTCCGCTGTGTCACCTTCCGGATCAGCTTCCTTGCGAAACAGGAAGTCGGGAGACACCAGAGCCGCCTGCAGCGCCACGTAGAGTCCGTAGTCGTACGTTTCCTTAAATTCATTCACGTTTCTGTCGATCAATTCAGCAAACCGCGTGACCTCAGCATCTGTGACCGGTCGACGAAACGCACGGTACAGAATCGGACGCATTACCTGAGCCGCAGCATCCTTAACGGAGACATTCTCGGAGGGTCGGACGGTGACGAATCGTCGATGCGTTTCGTGCCATGCAGGTAGACCGCCGCCTTCCGGACCGATCACTTCAATGGTTCCGATCGCCAGGTTTCGGTCTCGACGACGTTCGTCTTCGGCTTCTGGATTATAGAAGTCGTTCAGGAAAGCCCCGCCAATCCTGTGGCTCCCGGCAGACAACGTAACGTCGTGTTCGAACCAATTCGCCTTTCGATGTCCCGTGACCTCGAATTCGGTGATATTCTGGCCGTCAATTTGCAACGCCATTTTTGCGTCTTCGTCTCCCGCCTGCGTCGCCAGGGCTCGAATTCGAACTTTGTATTTGCCCTCGGACAACGTTTCAGCGGTCGCCGATACCGCCCCGGTAGATCCCAACATGCGGAAACCCTCACCTTCCGGATCACCCCCGGCAGTCGATTCAGTTCGATCAGCGTTGAATGTTTGCCTCAAACCTTTGGAGAAATCCCGCGTGTCGATCACCGCAGCGGCGACGGTTTCAGCAGCATCCAGGTATTTCTCCATCAGCAACGGGGGCACGCTGAGCACGTCACCGATGTTATCGAAGCCTTCACCAACGTCGTCCTGCGGGAAGGCGTCAGCCGGTGTCAGGCTGATTCCAAACAGATCACGAATCGTGTTGTTGTATTCCGCGCGGTTCAGACGATGCAGCGTCGATCTGCCCGCGTGGTGAATCTGAGTACAGTCGAAGTTGTAGAGTTCATCATAAAAGATCTCGGTGACCTCCCTGCGGATGTCGTCGGTCGGCTGCGCATCGTAATCGGCTGGCGGCATCGCACCGGCGTTGATCATGCGATACACACGCTCCCAGGTCTTCCGTTCTTTCAGGAGTTGATTCACCGTGGACAAGCCGTCGATCACAATCCCGCCCTCCTGAGATTCGGCATTGTGACAGTCCATGCAGTGAGTTTTCAGAAACGGCAGAACTTTGTCTTCAAGTTTCTGCTGCCGAGCGGCATGCTGGCGAAGCGCCGCCGCATTCGCGATGGAAGCTGGTATCGCAGCAGCCAGTGATTCGGCGTTGGCTGCAACGGCATTTGATGGCGCCTGAAGGCTCCGGGATTCCGACGGCGAATTTTCTGAGCCCTCTGTTTCGGTTGCAGTGAAATCATCATTCCCTCGAACCGTGCTGACGTCGGCCTGCTCAGTCCAGAACCAGTAACCCCCGACCGCAATCCCGCCCAACATCAGTGCGGCAGCAAACGCAATCAGCATGGGCGGCACCGAACTTTGCG
>JAYUVA010000491.1:0-6448 GCA_043754375.1 Candidatus Kuenenia sp.
TGAGTTTCGTCAATCGTCTGTCTGTTCCAGATTCCCGTGAGCCTGGTTGCAGTTGCCAGCGTGAGAGCTGACCATCCAGTCCCGAGGACATCAGCGTTCCATCGGGCAGCCACTGAAGCGACGTAACACTCGTATTCTTTACATGAGACCGCAGTGACGCTATCAACTGCGCCGTAGCTGCGTCCCAGACGGCAATAATTCCGTCGCGTCCTCCCGTAGCGATTTGCTGGTTATCCAGAGAAACAGCAATGGCAGTCACATCTTTTTGATGGCCGCCTGCAAGTACTCCGGCAGGAGTGGTGACCGGGGAATTCAGCAAGGCTGGCAGATTCCACAGGCAGCAATGCACGAATCCGGATTCGTTGCTGTCACTGGCAGCGGTGGTCACGAGGAACTCTCCATTCGATGACACAGCGAATGAATTGACAAGTCCAAGACCTGTAATGACTTTGCGCTGCACGCCAACACGTTGCGACGCGGGATCCATCTCCCACAGCCGAAGACTGCCATCGTAACCTGCTGTTGCAAGCAGGGTGCCCGATTCTCCCACAATCCTCATCTGGGCGACGTTAAAGACATGGCCTTCGTGAAACCGCTCTTTCGCGGACTGAGCTTCCGTTGCGCGCCAGGCGACAGGCTGTCGTTGCTGCGTATCCCAGATCACGAGTGACCCGTCAGCTGCCCCGGCAATGAGTTGTTGATCATCATGGCTGAAGCAAATAGCCTGGACCGGACCACGCTGCAGACGAAACTCAGCCTTGTTAAGAACTATATCTTCATCTGAAACCTGTCTGTCCGGTGGAATCGCTGAAGCAGCAAATTTGTCGGGTTCCGCTGGAAGGTCCTGCCTGGCATCATGTTCGATTTGATCCAGCAATGCTGTTAACTGATACTTCGCGCCGATTTGAGGACCAGCAGCGCGCTGCCGACGAATCGCCGGATCAGGGACTGCCGCGTCAAATGCCTGCTCGATTTGTCGTTTGTCCTCTTCAAGCGTCTCCAGATTCCACAGGCGACTCATCAGGTCTGCGCTGCTGGATGCGACCAGATTTGCTTCCGTATCCAGAAACTGAGCCTGCATCACACGGGCGCCATGACCGCGCAGTGTTTGCTCGAGGAGCAGAGCCGTGTCTGCGTCCGACGTGCGAGCCCAAACCCCAATTGAGCGATCGTCTGACGCTGTCAGGCACTTCAGGCCATCCTGTGACCATTGGATATCATTGACAGGCCGATCATGCATTACGACCAGCCATGTCATGTCACCCGCTGCTTCAAGATCTGACGGTTGCTGGAAGGGAAACTCTGCTTCGGTGGCCGAGACTTTTGCCTCCAGAACAATCAGATCCCCATTGATGCTGTTGCTGATCACCAGCAGGCGTCCATCCGGAGAGATAGACAGTTTTCTGGGCGGCTCGTTATGGCTGCGACTCATCCGCAGCTGACCCAGGCGCAGGAGTCGCGTTTCCGTACCTGATGTGTCAATCCGGTAGGCCAGAATGTCCGCCGATTCACCACCCCGAGAGCCGGCACAAATCAGGTCATTCGTTCCGGGGATAAAGGCGACATCGCGGAGTTGAGTCTTGAGGTTGATTGCGGCCACCTGGTGCCCGCTCTGCAATTCGCGAATCACAACGCACCCGGACTCGTCGGCACTCAGCAGAAAATCCTGGTTCAGATCCAGTGCCTGAATGTTGTGCTCGTGCCCTTCGACAGGCACAAGTGTTTCGCTCTCCAGATTCCAGAGGAATAAGTCGGCCCCAGTCGCGACAAACAGTTCTTTTGTGTCGGCAAACTGAAGAGCTGCAATGCCGTGCTCAAACTGCTGGTCCTCAATGTTGTTTTTTTTCAGGACGAGTGAACTCCCCGGGCATTTCCACATCGTGACCAGCCCGGCGGAGTCTCCGTGCGCCAGCCACATGCGGTCCGGACTGACAGCCTGCGTCTGCACCGGATTTTGTGATGGACTGACTCTTTTTTCCAGCTGCTCGCGCTGTGCCTGAAGTTCTGCCTTCCGCTGACTGCGTTTGGGCTCGGGCAGCTCATCCAGGAGTGGTCCCTCAAGAAGTCGTTTGATATCGGTCAGCGCATCTGAATAATTCTGATTCAGCGCCTTACCGCGAATGGAAATACACTGAATTTCGACATCCGCCACTTTGACAGAAGTTTCCGCCTCCCTCTGCCGTTCCTGCGACAGGACCACGAGACGATCGGCTTCCAGGACTGCTTCCCTGGCCGCGTCCGCATCTGCGAGAGCGCGTGCAGCGTCCTCGTTTGCCTTATTGGCTTTCCTGATCGAGTCGTCCATTGCATTTGCGGCTGAATCCGCTTCGGCGATCGCCCGTTCCGCGGCTTCCTGCTTCACAGAAACTTCCGCTGCCAGATTCGTGATCACACCGTTGTCGTAGATCGATTTTGTTGCCAGCGTGACGACGCAAAACATTGCGGCAATCGCTGTCCACTTGACGCTGGATCGAACATTTTTCGATCGGGCAAGTCTTTTCGATAACGTCACAAACGTCTCGTCGGTCTCCTGCGCAGCGACCTGCAATCCAAGATCGTAGTCACCTCTCGCCGCTGCCAGTGTTGCGTACTGCAATCGCGTCGCTCGAAGTTTGACTTCTGCGACCGGATTACCTGGCCACGTTCGAACGGACTCTTCAAAGAGGGCACACGCGGTCTGGTAAATGTGGTAATCATGAGGCTTGTCTGACTGAGCCTGCACGAGTTCGACGCCGCGCGAGCTGAGTCGTCGGCTTTCTTCATGCCGCTGATAGCCACTGACCGCGAACCGAAATTCGAGGACGCTGCCGAAGCGTTCGTCTGGATTGGTCCGCATGGCTTTGAGGGCAATGTCCAGGAGTTCGCCCGACGCTTCTGTCGGTCGAATTCTGTTTTGTCGCAGTACTGTGTCGATCAACTTCCAGACTGCCTGGCGACTGCGTTTGCCTTCAGTCGCGGTAAAATCGTGGGGCGCGGCTCCGGTAACAATCTCAAACAGAATTCCGCCCAGCAGGTAAATATCGCTGCATTCACCAATCGCTTCCGGCGGACCGATCCACAGTTCGGGAGACATGTAGGCTGGCGTGCCGGCCCCGTATGATGCGACGGGCGAACGAAAATTCTGCTCCGCCGCGTGTGGCGCGGGGACCGCAAGACCCCAATCCAGCACCAGAATTTCGCCGAATTCACCAAGCATGATGTTTTCGGGCTTGAGATCTCGATTGATGACTCCTTTGTGATGGGCGTAGGCAACCGCGTCGCACACCTTGTGCAGAACCGCAAGATTCTCTTCAAGCGACATTTCCCGAATTCGCTTGTTCCAGGAAATTCCATGGACCTGCTTCATCACATAATATGGCATCCCGCTGTCTGTTTCAGCCAGTTCATGAATCGGGATAATATTCGGGTGCATCAGGTTGGCAGTCACCAGTGCTTCGGAAAGAAACATTTCGCGCTTTTGATGATCAGCTTGTGTTAAAGCGCGGCGACTTGAGGATTTTCCAGGAGCCTGAGATCCGGGACCGTGACCACCCTTCAGAGTCTTGATCGCAAGTTGACGATTCAGCGATTTCTGGATGGCGAGATAGACAATTCCCATCCCGCCCTCAGCCAGTTTTCCGACAACCTCAAAATCAGAGTCTGCTGAATTTTCGAACTGGCCCTCCCCGGAAACCGAACGGGTGGGAATCGTGATGAGGTCATTGACGCTCTTATCTCCGACGCTCTTCCACATCTGAGATCTTGAGGAAGAACCGGACCCGGACTGCGAAATCCCCGATCCGGAGCCGCGGCGCCCTCCCGATTTTGCCGCCTTGACTGGCCGAGGCGTTGTCGTCTGCTCGTCTGAAGGAGGGGGGGCCAGATGCCCTGACAAAATCGTTGCATCCTGGGCAGAATCCTCGAAGTCGGAACTCGAGGACTCCTTGGAAACATCAGTTTTCGTCGCCGGAAGATCATCGGAAGCTGCTGGCGCGGCGATATCGGGTGATTCCGGAATACTATACTCCGCTGAATCAACTTTGGCGTCAGCAGTTCCAGAAGGCAATAATGTCGCGTCTGGATCGACCGCGGAATCCGCTGGCACCATCTGCCCGGACATTGAATCTGTGGTATTCATATTGCCGATGAATGTCGCATCGATTTCGGACACATCATTCTGCACAGCCCTCTCGGGAACGAACGTTGCGCTAAAGTCAACAATGCTGGCCGAATCATCCTCCGGCATCGGATCAGCATTCTGATGCGACAGGGGATCGCCGATGAACGTCGCGTCGAAATCTGTGTTGCGGCTGGTGTCAGGTTCAGGTGGAACTCTCTCTGCAGCAGCACTCGGACGCGCTTCCTTTCCATGCGACGCCCGGTGAGTATTTGGTTTGTCAGACATATGAGCCACCTTGAACTTCCACAATCAGCCGACAAGCGGCGCTCCCTGGGAGACAACACTCGATTTCCACTATATTACTTATGTGTATCTGCGAAGAAAACGTGCCGCGCGGGTAAATCTGCGTTCGCTCTCTGTGGATTCATATAAACGAGTGCGAAATCGACTGACCACCGCACTCACGATCGTACCTGCTGCTGCCGCAATCTCTGACGACGCCCCGTTGGTAGCCAGCGGCGGTTGTGCCTGCGGTCCGGAGTCATCCGCAATCCCTTCATGGAAAGTGTTGTCAGGGACAGGGACCGTCATTGTACGGCCGCAGTCATCCAGATGCTCGAATTCATGTCGAGTCGGTGGCGCCTGCATCGCCTGAGGGGCACCTTCCACCGGAGGATTGTCGACGTCAACTGGCTGTTCAAACGAAAGGTCCTGCAATCGAGGCTGCTCAATTTTCTCCGACTCTGCCTCACTGGCCGGGCCCGGTTGCCCGCCGGTAATCTCAAATTCAACGACCGGCCGTTCAACCGTCTGATCCCCGGTTTCGGAAATTAGCCAGATTTCATAGCCTGCCCCATCCTGAAGGGCCGGAGTTTCCCGCACATATTTTTCAAACGCTTCGCGCGTCGCAATGGACTGGTTGTCCTTTATCCTTTCAATCACGACCTCTGATTCTCCATCAACCTCATACTGGCGTCGAATCTGAAAATAGACGTCTGTTGAAAATGCGCTGCTCCCTGCGGCGCTACTCCCGATATCAGCCACAATCGCCCGAAAATTGGCCAGCTTGTTTTCGAACGCAACCGCGATACTCGGTCTTTCCACAACAGTCGCAGGCGCACTCGCGAAAATCGCGACAGGCGCCGGGGTTGAGGTTGGAATTCGAAAAATCGCACGGACGTCTTCAAACTGACCAGGACCAGTGAATAAATTTTTCGCCGAGGCAATATCGCGTCCTGGTACTGTCTGTGTGACTCCGAACTGCTCCACGCTGCTTCCGGTCACGTTGATCGACGAATGTTGCGACACAGATACAGTCGCCACAATGTTCGTGAGGCGATCCATGGTTTGAAACAACGTAAAATCGAGTGCCGTGTACACGTGACCGACGATATTCAGCTGACCGCCCGTCGGTACAAGAAACTGCTGGATGCGATCTGAAGAGACGACGTTATCGACCCCTGCTGATCTGGCCATAGATTGGATCGACGCATCGGAAGTCACGCCGGTTTCATTTTCAGGGTCCTGCCAGTCAATGTCCACTGTGAGGTTTTGTTCGCCAGCGACTCCGATCATCAACACAAAGGCGTCCAAATAGGCATTGTTGCCGTCCCATGTCGTCAAAGCAGTGTCTATCGCGATCGGCAATGGATTACTATCGAGCGTGAAGAATGCGGTTGAACTCTGACCAATCGCAGGTCGCGGCCCAAACTGTCTGGCGACACCACCGTCTGTACTTATGGTGACGTCTCCAAGAAATGATACGACATCATTCATTTTGGAATGGCTGCTGTTGGCGAGAATGGAAATCTGGTCACCCGTGATCGCATTGGAACCCTCCGGATTTTCGTCGGTTGATATATGAATGGGACCTGCACTGCCGTCAATCGTGACATTTCCGTTCCGTGATTCCAGCAGGATTGATTCTCCCGTGGTGGCATCTGCATCTTCAACTCCATTCGCCGTTAGCAAATTTTTCCGCACGACGAGATTTTCTGACGCTATAATGGTGAGGTCGCCACCAGCACTCGATACTGCAAAATTCAGCACCGCGTCGCCAGTTCCCGCGATGATTGTCAAGTCGCCGGTTCCCATCATTAGTATGCCGCTGCCGTCGGTGATCTGTGCTGCGAGAATGGTGAGATTCGACGATGACGACGAAATATCGAAGCCGTGAATTGTGGCAGAACCAGTACTGTCGGCTCGTCCAAACGTTAACGCAGCGAGGTTGCCTCCTGCGGCCAGTCTCGTAATTTCGATCGACGACAATTCCAGCTGATTGAAAGCGTCCACCGATGAGCCGCCCAGCTGCAGAGCGTCGCTCGTATTGTCGCCGTGGATGGTCACGCT
>JAYUVA010000492.1:0-6101 GCA_043754375.1 Candidatus Kuenenia sp.
CATCGATTCTGCATCTTCTGGGACTCGACAACTCACAACTCACATGGTTCTTCAAGGGGCGTCCCGAACGCCCCACAGTGAATGAAGGCGATTTTTTCAAGCGGTTGGTGACAGGCTGATTGGCGAGCGGCATGCGTCAGCTTGCCGGTACAAGAACGAGGTACCATTGGGCTCACGCCACTCCGCTCACCTGACTCATTTCCGACCTCCCAAAGTATAAGACGGTTGCTTTCCTGATGCTGGCTGCATTGAAAATCCGTGGCTGACCTGTCACAACTCGCCTCGCGCGGGCATGGTGCCGCCCTAAGTGGCTATCCGAAAAGGGGTCTGACCCTCTCCGGCAAGCGGAAACACCAACATAATCGACTCGCCTCCAAAGGGTCAGACCCCTTTTCGGATAGCTCAGGTGCATGATCTCATGGTTCAGGTGAACGAGAATTTTCTCAAGTTGAAAGCTGGCTATTTGTTCCCGGAAATCGGTCGTCGCGTGACCGCATTTTCGCAGGCTAATCCTGCAGCAGAGATTATTCGACTGGGAATCGGGGACGTTACGGAACCGCTGCCGCCAGCGATCATCAAAGCCATGCACGACGCCGTCGATGATATGTCGCACCGTGAATCGTTCAAGGGCTACGGGCCCGAACAAGGGTACGCTTTTCTGCGTGAGCCGATCGCCCAGCATGATTTTGTTGCACGCGGGATCGATATTTCACCCGACGAGATCTTTATTTCCGACGGATCAAAGTGCGACTCTGGCAATATCCTGGACATTCTTGGAGCGGGCAATCGCATTGCCATTTCTGATCCTGTGTATCCAGTCTACGTGGATACGAACGTCATGGCCGGACACACCGGTGCGGCGGATGCCAGTGGGCGATTCGAAGGACTCATCTATCTTCCGGGCAACGAAGCGAACAACTTCGTGCCGGACCTGCCGTCGGTCCCTGTCGATCTGATTTATCTGTGTTACCCGAACAATCCCACAGGCACGGTTGCTTCAAAGGAAACGCTGAAACGATGGGTCGATTACGCGCGAGCCAACAAAGCTTTGATCCTGTTCGACGCAGCCTACGAAGCGTTTATCTCAGAACCGACGATTCCGCACAGCATCTTTGAAATCGACGGTGCTAAAGATGTCGCGATTGAGTTCCGAAGTTTCAGCAAGAGCATCGGCTTTACAGGCGTGCGGTGCGGTCTGACGGTGGTACCGAAACAGTTGATGGGGACCACATCGTCGGGTGAGAAGGTATCGCTGCATCAGCTTTGGAATCGCCGACAATCAACGAAATTCAATGGTGCGTCGTACGTCGTCCAGAAAGGTGCGGCGGCGGCATATTCACCAGAGGGACAGGCTCAGATGCGTGGGTTGATCGATTTCTACATGGCGAATGCGAGCCTGCTGCGAGCAGGGCTGAGCAAAGTCGGGATTAAGGTCTTCGGGGGTGTGAATGCACCTTATGTCTGGCTGCAGACGCCGAAGAATCTGTCGAGCTGGGACTTCTTTGATCTGCTGCTGAGCAAAGCGCACGTTGTCGGGACGCCCGGCAGTGGTTTCGGTGCGGCGGGGGAAGGATATTTTCGTCTGAGTGCGTTCAACAGCCGACAGAATGTTGAGGAAGCTCTCGAACGTATCTTCAAGGTCATTGTCTGATCCCCGCGCACATCTGAGTCAACACCATGAAGGCCGCCGTCTTTGAACAGTTTCGGATGCCATTGGAAATTCGAAACGTACCCGATCCTGTGACGGAATCGGACGCGGTCGTGATCGCCGTTCTGGCCTGCGGACTGTGTCGCAGCGATTGGCATGGCTGGATGGGGCATGATTCCGACGTACGCCTGCCGCATGTGCCGGGACACGAACTGGCGGGCGAGGTTGCCGACGTCGGGAGGGCCGTCAAACACTGGTCACTCGGTCAGATTGTGACTGTTCCGTTCTGTTGTGGATGCGGCACATGTGCACAATGTGTGTGCGGCAATCAGCAGATTTGTGATCGATACACACAGCCAGGATTCACACAGTGGGGAGCATTTGCCGAATATGTCGCAATCCGTCACGCGGACGTGAATCTCGTATCATTGCCTGAGGAGATCGATGTCGTCACCGCGGCCAGTCTGGGATGTCGATTCGCGACATCTTTTCGAGCGGTCGTTGTCCAGGGACGAACCCAACCCGGCGATTGGGTGGCGGTGCATGGATGTGGCGGCGTGGGACTGTCAGCAGTGATGATCGCCTCCGCATTGGGAGCGCAGGTCATTGCTGTCGATATTCGTCGTGATCGCCTTGAGTTCGCTCAGCGATGCGGAGCTTCCGTCGTGATCGATGCTTCCGAAACGGATCCGGTCGCGGCGATCAAAGACACAACCCGCGGTGGTGCGCATGTCTCACTGGATGCACTGGGCAGTCGGACGACGTGCTGGAATTCCGTAAAATGCCTTCGCAAACGCGGTCGCCATGTGCAAATCGGACTCATGCTTGGTTCTGAGGCAGATCCGCAGATTCCGATGAGCGCCGTGATCGGGAATGAATTGGAGATTATCGGCAGTCACGGAATGCAGGCGTTTGAATACAGCCGAATGTTCCGCATGATCTCCTCCGGTGCGCTGCGGCCGGACTTGCTGATCAGCGATCGAGTCACACTGACGCAGGCCGCAGAACTGCTGCCAAAGATGCACGAGTTTCCCGGCAACGGTGTGACAGTAATCGATCGGATGTATTAGAGGCAGGGACAGGCGACGTCGCTCCGCCGGCTCGCATTCCAATTCTCGCCTGCTGGTGAGCAACGCCACGACGCGCTTGCCATATGCCGCGCGGTTAAGGATGGCACATTCGTTTAACCGCGTGGGCAACGCCCCGCGCGTGGGAATCCTTCCACCGGGACGCAGCTGGCGCGGCCCGCTGGGCACGCGGTTAAACGAGCCAATGCCAACCGCGTGCGGTATAAATCGACTGTTCCGGGTCCGCGTCGCCGGCATTCGGAAAATCAGACTTGAGGAAGATTTGAGGATTGGTTAAGAAATCCGGGACGGGGCTGGTTCAGGTTGCTCCGACTGCGGCAAGTTTTGCTTTCGACCGTCAGTGAACCGCAGAGAAATCCCTGAAAACACTGCCTTTCCTGTCTACTTCCTTTCCTCAATCCCTATCGTTGGCTTGTCAGTTTTCCGTTGTCAGGCCACGATCGACCAAGCTTCATATCCCGCCGTTTCGATGCATTCGCATCAGTTTTCCAGAGTCACAGTCAGCAATTTATGCCGGTTGATCTGTCGTCCGGCAGTTTCGGCAGATGAATGGCACGATGCGTGTCACTCGCCTGCAAAAATCTCAGTCTCATCGGAGGCATCGCCATGCGTGCATTCGCCATCGTCACATTCCTGATTTCAACGCTGTCCACTCAGTTCGCTACGGCCCAGATCAAGAGCTTCCCCTATGACGCAAAAGTCGTGGTCGATGAAGTCTTTGTCCGCAGTGGTGCGGGTGATTCATACTATCCGACTCAAAAACTTCCCCGCGAGACCGTCGTCACCGTGCATCGACATGATCCGGGTGGCTGGTACATGATCGATCCGCCGAAAGGCAGTTTCAGTTGGATCCCTGAACGCTATGTCAAACGCGTGAACGACACTGAAGGCGAAGTCGCCGAAGAGAGTGTCATCGCTTTTGTTGGCAGTGAATTTGGCGACGAAGCCTCCGTCTTTCAGCGACGTCTCAAGACCGGCGAAAAGATTTCAATCACGGGACAGCGACAAATAGTGATGAGCAGCGGCCCTCAGTCGATGCTGCAGATTGCCCCGCCGTTGCGCGAGCGCCGCTGGATTCCTGGTTCCGCGCTGGTGCCGATCGATGCGGAACAACGCAGTCAGCTGAACACCGATCCCTACGCTGTGCCTGGCAATGCCGTGCGCCCGGAGGGCGTGCAGGTGTTTCCTTCAATCGCTGGAATTGCTCCGACCACAGCCGGCGTCACGGATTTGCCGGTGGTCGCCCCCAGTGCCGCGTTGTCAGCGGCGCAGCAGAAACAATCGGAACGTCAGCAGCTGGCAGATATTGACCGACGCTTTGGAGAAATGCTGCATCAGGATTCCACAACCTGGAATCTGGACGCGATTGAAGCTGAGTACAAAATGTTGCAGCAGAGTGTGACTCAGAAGTCGCTGTCCGGAACCATCGACATGCGTTATCCCGCGATCGATCGTTACCGTCGTCGTCTCGCAAAATTCCTTGAACTGCGACAACTGACGTCGCAGACTGAACAACGGGATGCGGCGTTGGTCTCGCGAAATCCCTATTCGTTCTCAAAGCCACTTGCACCGGCACTCGCTGCTGCTGGCCCGGAGTCTGCAATAGCGGCAGGTCAGCCGACTCAACTGGCGCAGGCATTCGAGGAATACGTGCAGAGCGATCAGAACCCATCGTCCGAGATTGCGCTGGGAAATCCGCCTGTCGCAATGCCGGATGCTGTGACCGACAACAATCCGAGCGGCAGCGTGGCCGATAGCTTTCCGCCATCGTCAGCGTCCGTGATCACACCCGGCAGTCCGCAGAATCGATTCATCGGCGCGGGAATTGTGCAACGCGCCGCCGATTCAGCTCAGGGGTCCGGATATGTGCTGATGTCCCCTGCCGGCAAGGTTCTGGCCGATCTGAAGACAACCGGCAGTGTGAGTCTGGATACGTACCTTGGTCAGCAGGTCGGAGTTCAGGGAACGCGGTTTTCGGAAAAGGAGAAGCGCGACGTGATCGAGGTGAGTGCCCTGGAACAGGTGCAGTTGCGACAATAGCATCCGCTTGATTCGCGTTCGCTTTATTTCAGTGTTCGTCGCGGATACAAAGCGGATTAGTTTCTTCATCCGTTTTGAGTGCCGACTGCGGATCAGTGGAATTGTGCCGAACAGCTCATCAGAATCAGAACTGATTGCACTCGTGGCCAACGGGGATCAGAACGCGCTGGCCGAATTGTTTTCGCAGCATCGTGATCGTCTGTGGCGGATGGTGACGTTTCGTATGGACCCGCGACTGCATGGTCGCGTCGATGCTGATGATGTGCTGCAGGAAGCATGGTTGTCCGCAGTACAGCGGATCGATCATTTTCTGATCGATGCATCGCGTTCGATTTTTGTGTGGTTTCGCCTGATCACCAGCCAGACGCTCGTCGATATTCATCGGCGTCACCTGAACACTCAGAAACGCAACGCTGGTGCTGAGTTTTCGATCGATCGCGGCTGGTCGTCATCGTCCACATCCACATCGTTGTCGTTCCATCTGCTGGATAATCTCACGAGCCCCAGCGAAGCCGCACTGCGGGAAGAAATGTCTCAGAAGCTGAATGAAGCACTGACCGACATGAAAGACATCGACCGTGAAGTTCTCGCTCTGCGTCATTTCGAACAACTCACCAACCGTGAAGCCGCGCAGGTACTCGGAATTTCAGAACAAGCCGCCAGCGACCGCTACATCCGCGCGCTGGGGCGACTCAAGACGACGCTGACCGCCATGCCGGGGTATCTGGCCGATGACGGCGGGTAGGATTGTCGTCTTTCGCTCCGCGAAAGAAACGCTGCTTTTGCGGCGCAAAAGGCGACACTGTATTGGCCTCAATGAAAACGACGTCTGGACTTGTATACCCTTTGCTGGTTACGATTCGTAGCGGAGTGGATTTTCGATAATTCCATAATTCGAATTGAAAGGACGCACGCGATGCCTGGTCCGTATTCTTATACCGTGATTTACGAACCGGTGGAAGACAGAGGGTTCTACGCCCACATTCCGGCGCTCGACGTGACGACCGAAGGAGAGACGCTGGCCGAAGCGAAAGAGATGGCTCGCGATGCGATTAAGAATGTTCTTGCCTGTCGCCGAGAGTTGAATCTGCCTATGCCGGAAGAAGCTGGTTGCGAGACGATCGAAGTAGGAGCATGAGCGGCCGGTTGCCGACGCTACGACCGGCGGAGGTCATTCGGGTACTGGAACGAAACGGCTTTCGACTTCTGCGATCCACAAAGCATCGCACTTACACAAATGACGCTCTACCTCCGCGTCTCGTGACGGTTCCCTGGCATCCACTTGATCTTAAGCCGAAAACGCTGCGGTCCATCATCGAACAGGC
>JAYUVA010000493.1:0-5407 GCA_043754375.1 Candidatus Kuenenia sp.
CACTTCATCAGCAGTCGGAATTCATCAACGAAGTCCATGTTTCGCTCGCCCTGCTCGCCGCCATCCTGATCTGCCTGCCCGCACGTCAGACATCGGCCCAGCGGACACGAAATTGACGAAGTCGGGACATACGAACAGCGTTGTCATTCCCGCAGGAACACATGCAGCAGAAAAATTGATGGCAGAAAAATGAATCGCAGATAGACCTCAAGTCGTGGTCTGCATTTTTCTGCCCCTGATTTTTCTGCGATTTCTGACTTCTGCAAACCGACGTTTGAAAATCTTCGCGGGAGCACAAGAAATCAACGGTGAGTAGTACGAACAGGAAAACCACCACACGAAACGCGGCGGTTCCGGACCATTGGAGTCAGGGTCAATTGACCATCGACCGATGCGATGATTGATTCGCGGCTGATTCCATTGTTCCTCGTGTGAATTTTGTGCATCTTTGTGGCGAGCAAACTCCTGACTCGCAAGCAACACCGCCACGAATTGTGCTGGCCACAAAAACTCACAAGAGTCACAAAAGTAAGAACAGGGCTGAGCGAGGAACCACGCGGCACCGGGTCAAGGGCTTGTCAGCCCTTGTTGTCTGTGACAACCGGGCATTCTCGCCGGAGATTGTCACCAGTAAACGGCACACTCGGTTCGGCAGCGATCGGTTCAAAGAAGGCATGGCTACCGCGACGGTAACGAGTGCAAATCCACGCAAAGCTTCCGAGCCAGCGACCTGCTGACGATCAGCTTCGCAGCTCAGGAAGCGTACCATCGACTCATGGAGGAAAAACAGAAGTCATGCCGCCTGCCGGAAAGGACTCCCGATCCCAGCTCATAACGAGTTGGGATCATTTTGCTGTGCGAGCGTGACGACAGTGGGCACAGAATTCGAGTCGGACCGCTTTGGAAATGGCAGTCCTGCATCCCCTCAACACAATTCGCAGCGTCCACCGTTCAGCCGGGAAAAGGTTGCCGGTTTCAAGGGAGCGTTTCAGGCCTCGTTCACGTGTCCGACGTTCGTTTCAGCACGGCCGACGTCTATCATTCATCTCCTGCTACTGAGCGTCGGTCGATTCAGCGATGTATGTCGCGCGAGTCCAGAAATCCTGATGCTTTTCGCCGATGCCTAAAACGACGAGCTCTCCAATGTCAAAGCGATTAGCGAGGTGGTCGCATCGATTCTTAAGCGATGGACGCTGGTTGCATCGCCAATTGTTATCTAGATCCCAATTGGAATAGACGAAGGATCGCAGTACACTCAGAGAAGTCTCAGAGTCTCCTTTCCCTTAAATTGGATTGAACATCCATGCTGAAATCAATGCAGATCCGACACTTCAAAGCATGGAAAGACACAGGGAAGATACGCCTCGCCCCGCTGACCGTGATTTTCGGCGCGAATAGTGCTGGCAAGAGCAGCTTGGGGCACCTGTTGTTGGCGCTAAAGCAGACGGCCATTTCTTCAGATCGACGTAGAGCATTGCACCTAGGAGATCAGAATACGCTGATCGATCTTGGCACATTCGCAGATTGCCTACATGCCCATGATTTGGACCAGTCGCTGGAGTTTGAAATTGGGTGGCAGCTTCCAAAAGAGCTTGTAATCGAGAACCCGTTGCTCGAAGAAAAGCAATATCGGGGCAGTGAGCTGTCGTTGAAGGTGAGTCTTAAAGCCGGAAAAGCCGACCAGCCTGAAGCCAATTTGATTCGCTACGAATTGGGCGATGGCCAGGTCGCTTCCTTGACTGCCGAGTTCGTACGCAATGCCAAGGGTACTTTTTCACTCGGTTCAGAGCAGTACAGTTTTACCAGAACCCAGGGAAGAATTTGGCCACTAGATGCTCCCGAGAAGTTTTACCGAGTCTCCGATAACACTCGCGCTCGCTATCAGAACGCCGGATTTCTGGCGGACTTCGCTCTGGCCACGGAGCAGATGCTCGGTGGTCTGTTCTATCTTGGGCCATTGCGAGACCATCCGCGTAGAACCTATCAGTGGTCTGGTGACACTCCAGAAGATGTTGGTCAGCGAGGAGAGTTCACGGTGCCAGCGATACTGGCCGCAGAGTCACAAGGAAGAAAACTCAATCGTGGGTTCAAAGAAAAACTGCATTCGTTCACAGAATTTATTGCTGGCTGGTTGAAGGATCTTGGAGTTATTCACAGCTTCGATGTTCGGCCGGTCGCAGAAGGCCGGAAGGAGTATGAGGTACTCATCAAGACGGGACTAAAATCTCCTGAAGTGAAGATCACTGACGTCGGGTTTGGGGTGTCTCAAGTGCTGCCCGCATTGGTCCTTCCGTTTTACTGCCCGGCGAACTCCGTCGTCTGGATGGAACAGCCAGAAATCCATCTGCATCCGCAGGTGCAAGCGGAGTTGGCGGATGTCTTCATCTGCGCCGTGAAAGCCAGAGAGAAGAATGTGCCGCGCAATGTGCAATTGATCGTGGAAAGTCACTCCGAGCACTTCCTAAATCGCCTCCAGCGACGCGTGGCTGAAGGCGGAATCAAATCGGAAGAAGTCGCGATCTATTTCTGTAAGCGGACTGAGACGGGGACTGAGCTCGAACCACTGCAGCTGAATGAAGTCGGTGATATCGAGAACTGGCCGGAGAATTTCTTTGGGAATGAAATGGCAGACCTCACTGCGCGAACGGTCGCTGCTGCTCAGCGTCGAAAGGAACTGGCCGCGAAATGACGGTCATCATCGACACGAATGTGATACTTGTAGCGAACGGTAAGCACGATGACGCGAGTTTCGATTGTGTTGCCGCGTGTGCACGGCGTCTCGAATCTGCGATGACGAATGATCGCATCGCATTGGACGAAGGCTTTGAGATACTCCGCGAATACCAAAATAAAATACAGCCGAAGAAAGGAAATGGTCCGGGAGATGCATTCGTGAAATGGGCACTCCGGAACAAAGCAAATCCGAAGCATTGCGACCTCGTTCGGCTGCAAACGCACCCGATACGCGGTTACGAAAGCTTTCCGGATGATGAGAGACTTGTCAACTTTGACACTTCCGATAAGAAATTCGTCGCAGTCGCAGCGGCACATGACGAGCAACCGCCGATCGCACAAGCTGTCGATTCCAAGTGGGTAGATTGGGAAAAGGCACTGGCGGATTACGGCATTACTGTCGAATTTGTGTGCCCCGCTGATATTCATCGTTTTCACACGAAGAAGTTCGGAAAATGAAGCAGTTTTTTCGGTTTCCACATACGCCACACTTGGCATGGCTCGGAACCGAAAGTCCGCGCGATGACAAATTATTGTCGCCAGCCGAGGCAACTGAGTTCCTGAAGGGCAACGTTGTCGTTGAAGAAAAACTAGATGGCGCCAATCTTGGGATATCCGTCGATCTCACCGGCAGACTGCAAGCGCAGAATCGCGGACAATTCCTTGACGCACCATATTCGGGTCAGTTCGCAAGGCTCCCATCGTGGCTGGCTTCGCACGAGACTATCCTCGCGAGAACTCTCAATGATCATCTGATTCTCTTCGGCGAGTGGTGTACTGCCCGCCATTCACTCGATTACTTCGATCTCCCCGACTGGTTCCTTGCATTCGACATTTACGACCGCAGGGAAGGTAAGTTCTGGAACACAATCAGACGCAATGCCTTGGTGCAGCAGCTTGCCTTGTCCCCGGTCCCTACAGTCTTCACCGGACAGACAGATCTAAAGCGGTTGAAGGACTTGGTAATCCATGGAAGAAGTCGGTTTCGTACCGGTCCGATGGAGGGAATCGTTGTTAGACGAGAAGGCGCACTATGGCTTGACTCGCGCGCCAAACTTGTACATCCAACATTTGCTCAGGCAATTGCCGACCACTGGAGCCGTCGAAACATCGAGTGGAATCGCCTCGTCATGCGTAGTCAAAATCCACCGAACCGGCATTGAAGCGTCGCGGTGAAACACGCCTGAACATCTCTACCTGTTCAGGATCAATGGCACTCGCGGGGGCGGGAGAGTTACCATGGAAAACGGTTGGCTCGGCATTCCATCATTAAGGAGTCGGACGCAGGCGGCGTATTTGGGGAGGCCAGTGAGGGTTTCGTTGGTGATTTGGCCGGGATGTTTGCCGAGTTGCTCGGCGGGTCGCCAGGCGTCGTCGTTGCCGACCTGGAAGGTGACGGTCGAACCGACGGTGCCGAAGACGGTGTTGGCGGTGGGTTCGTCCCGTTGAGTCGGGTATTGGTGAGCGACTTTTAGGGAAAGGCGGTGTTGAAAAAGTGGTCTGGAACTCTCTGGCATTTTGATGCCTCCAAAGTTCCAGACGCCTTTTTCAACATAGTGATGAAGTTCTGGACTTTATCGACGAAGAGCGAAAAATCACGTCTGTCGATTTCCGGAAGATCGGCGCGCGTCATGGCAGCCTGCTGCATGCTGGTGACCAACAGAGCTCCGAACAAGTGTCCCGCTGGATGGATTCACAAGCGCGGGGCGTTGCCCACGCGGTTAAACGAATGCGCCATCCTCGACGGCGCGCGATACCACAAGAAAGCGTCAGATTCTGGAAGATTTCTCCAGCGAGATTCACTTTTCCATTGCTTTCGGATGAATCTGGAGTTCCACGACCGGGTGTGTTTCCGTTTCCGCCTTGTAGCGAGCATCGTATTCATCCATCAGCATGGACGGACAGATTTC
Organism: Candidatus Kuenenia sp.; assembly: GCA_043754375.1. Classification (GTDB taxonomy): domain Bacteria; phylum Planctomycetota; class Planctomycetia; order Planctomycetales; family Planctomycetaceae; genus SXXK01. The sequence continues at coordinate 4,644 of JAYUVA010000493.1, forward strand.
ATGCTCGTTGCATGTCTTGCAGACAATCCGGATCAGATCCGAACCCGCCATTTTCAGCTGATGAGTTTCACAGAGGTCGTAGAGTTGTTTAAGGTGAGTGCAGACCATGTGAAGATTCCTTAAGAGATTTTTAAGCAAGTCAGACAGCATCATCACATCTCGTGAGTCAGCTGATTTCCAGCTTCATCCGTGCGACGACAGTATAACATGATTGTTGCCTGACATCTCGACCGAAGGACCTATTGTGAAACTGGGGTGTCGGGGGTGATATTTCTGGTTTCGCAATGTGCTGAAGGTGTGCCGGTCGAGGCTGGTTGCTTTGCTTCCAACGTCCCGGTACAGCAGGAATGAGTATGCGGTCTGTGCCACGAAAGCCGATAGCAACTGGTAGTTACGCTGTTTTGGAGTTGACCGAAGGAACCGGTTGCCATGGATGGTGACGTGCTTCCTGTGAAACTGGTCTCCAAAACGAGATGGTCGGCTGATCAGCTGCAGCGCAGGATGCGGCGCGACTGATTGGCTCCATTTCAATTTCTTGCCGCAGTGACCTGGAGTCGAAGTCAGTGCGGTGCGTCAGAATGGATTCTGATCAAAAGGAACACGACGACATGAAGTCGCCAGCCCTGTCACTCTTCCGTGCGACCTGCTTCGTAGTCGCCCTTCCTATTTTCTTTGTTGATGTCCAGGCACAGCTGGTTCCCGGAACGGGAATGAAGCTGCAGCAGGTGGGTGACGACTTTGAAGATGAAAAATGGGAATGGGTT
>JAYUVA010000494.1:0-3312 GCA_043754375.1 Candidatus Kuenenia sp.
ACGGCATCTGCCGCAGCGACCAGTACCGTGTAGATGTACTCCGGACGGATATCATCATGGTGCCCGGCGGCAGAGTGGACGACTTCCGGGCCCTCGCCGTAGCGTTTGAGCAATTCCGCACCGACAGCCGGATGCCCGCCTTCCATTTCATGATCAGCCGCCTTGCCGATGTCGTGCAGGAAGCCGCAGCGGCGCGCCAGCGTCCCGTCGAGACCAAGTTGTTCGGCCATCATGCCGGTCAAATGAGCCACCTCAATCGAATGCTGACGCACGTTCTGACTGTAGCTGACACGGAAGTGCAATCGACCCATCAGATCCATTAACTTCGGATGCAGACCACGCACGCTTGCTTCCTCACACGCATGCATTCCCAGCTTGCGGATGTGTTCTTCCATTTCCTTTGTCGTCTCCGCGACGATTTCCTCAATTCGTGACGGATGAATACGACCATCCTGAATGAGTTTCGTCAGAGACAACTTGCCAATCTCACGGCGAACACTGTCGAATGCCGACACGATCACCACGCCAGGTGTGTCATCGACAATGACATCCACACCGGTGGCTTTCTCAAATGCGCGGATGTTGCGTCCTTCGCGACCAATGATACGTCCCTTCACTTCGTCGCTGGGAATATCCACTGTCGATACTGTGGATTCGGACGTGTGTGCCGATGCGTAACGCTGCACGGCCATGCCGATGATTTCGCGGGCTTTCCGTTCGCAATCGACCTTCACCTCGGCTTCATGCTTCAGAATCATGGCACCCGTCTGATCCGTGAGTTCCCGATCGAGTCGCTTGAGCAGTTGTTCGGTGGCCTGTTCACGAGTCAATTCGCTGGTCTTGTACAGAACTTCCTGCTCCTCTTTCAGCAGACGGTTCAATTCTGCGTCTTTGGCCTCCATCGTCTTGACTCGCTCGGCCAGTTTCTGCTGCGTGCCCTGCAGCATTTTCTCTTTCTTGCGGATGGAATCCTGCTGCTCCTCGTTTTGTGATTCACGCTTGTCGAGTTCACGATCACGCTCTCGCTGGGAACCGCGCACTTCCTCCATTTTGGATTCCAGTGACTCGCGGCGCTTCAGCATGTCCTCTTTAAGCTTCAGCTCCAGATCCTTCTTCACGTTCTCGGCATCACGTTCTGCCTGCCGAATAATTTCATCACGGGTCTTGTAGGCACCACCTTTGATCAGTCGATCAACAAAGTAGCCGACCGCAACACCCACGATTGCGGCAATCGCGCCGACAATCATTGGATTATCCATGAACACGCCCCTCAATTCACAACCGGTCCCTGCATCCGCGATGGGATGGTGTGAAGAGCTGACGATAGCGAACGCCAATGATCACCCAGCGGTGATCAGAACGGTGGACTCAAGAGTTGCCAGTAGCAATGCAGTCTGAAAAAATGGTCGCAACCGCACAGAAAGGTTGAGAGCGAACCCGGGCACCCACTGCCATGCAGGCCGGGACCGCCGCGGTGGGCCGTTGGCAGCTGGCACTGGCCGAATCACCTTGTGCAGATCAACAAGTTCCGTCGGACAGCAGATTTGCTGACCGGAACTTGCGCAGCGCACGGCAACCCGAGTACGACATTGCAGCATCGCAGCGGCAAAGCCTACAAGGCAACACGCCAGAAAGAGTGGTCCGGTAAGTCCCATAAGTGCAGGAGTGATCCAATGTCAAATTCAGGCTGCCCAGCACTGCCAAGCCGATACCAGGCGAACGTACAATCAGGTTCACAGCAGGTCCGGAAGACCAATTTCTGTCAACATCCTTTAAAAAATCACCGGAATTTCGCCGAGACTTCAAAAAGGGACCGACACATGCTACCAAAGCCGCCCGGCGAATCAACCGCCGGGGCACCCTGGAAAATCTGACTATGCCATTTGGGCATTTCCGCTGTACTTTCTGTCAATGCCATGTTGTCTGGCCGGACGCTGCCGATTCTCGCATTGTGCCCCGTGTCTCCGACGCGGGCTTTATCCTCGCAGCAGCGTCTTCAGCCGTCGGATTTGTTTGCGGACGATAATCGGGATTCGCTCCAGAATCGGTGACGTTCCCCAGGTGTCAGCAAAACGGGTCACCACATCCGGCATCGTCTGATGAAGCTGTTCGCTCAGGCGGGCAGCCGCCTTCAGGACCACTGCGGCCCGAACTCCCAGATCGTCGGCCATCGCATGCAGTTGTTTTACTCCGATCTGATCCGGATCCGAAACACCTCCCAGGCTCATTGCCAGGTGACGCGAAATGTTTTTGTAATTTCGGGTACACACCAGATCGTAAAATGGAGCAAGTTGCAGACGTCGCCGATCCACATACAACAGTGACAGATTTTTCCCGTGAGCGTCCGCGTTTCCCACAAGCAAATTGAACAGTGTCCAATGCATCAGTTTTTGAAGTTCGATCAGAGGAAAGGACGTATGGCTGCGGATGATTTCTGCGCACTGCCGCAACCCCGGTCCGCCTTCTTTTTCGTACTTTCTGCCAGGGCTGATCCCAAGTGCCTGACAAAAATCCTCCTGATGCAGACGCCGGTAGCATTCACCCTCAAGCACACGATCGTAACGGGAGATGACGGCAATGGCGGCTCTGTTCGTGCGACGAAGTTGAATGTCTACAACCGGCAGACCAATGGCACCTGCCAGCGTGGCGACAAAAGTTTCATTCTCCGGCAGATGCGAGTAAATCGGTGAAGCGAATTTCAGGAGAAACGTGCTGGGTGTATTTCCCAGCGGAATTGAGATCCTGCCGTCGTGAATATGCACCGGCAATTTATCCTGAGCCCCCGCCAGGGAGAGTCGAACTTCATCCTGCCCGGTCACGGCCGAAAATGCATTGGGTGCTCCGACAGACCAGTCAGCCAACTGACGCTCACTGACAGCTTCGTAACGCTGATCCGGCTGAACGGGCATGTCGGACTGTGTGATCGCCAGTGCTCCTGCACAGTCGCCACCGATTGCTTTCAGCAGTTCAAAGTCGTTTCCCTGCGAGATTTTCAGAGACTGGCAGATCTGCTGCCGGACGTTGGCTTCCGGAAGAAGATTGACGAAGAAATGATGGCTTGCATGGATGTCGTATTTTCCATCCAGAGGAAGCGAAATCGAAATCGGAAAGCCGTGCGGATTCTGCTGCCATCCCGCGCGGTACTGAAACTGCATCATCCCGGAAGCCGCAAGAGTCAGCTCACCCACAGTCTGCTGCTGATAATGGACAAATAACGTCTCAGGCACGCTGGTCTCCCCGCTTTTCCACATGCAGCTCGAGACCAAACAACTGCAGCACTCGGATTGCCAGCCCCAATTGCAGTGTCGGCTT
>JAYUVA010000495.1:0-4159 GCA_043754375.1 Candidatus Kuenenia sp.
ACAGTCCCGACGCTCTGCGTCTGCGCGCTGCGGCGACTTTCAGAAATGTACTTCGACAACCCGACATCACCGATCTTCACCTGATCTGCGTCACTGAACACGTTGGCAGGCTTCAAGTCACGATGTACCAGCCCGCGGTCATGCAGGAAACTCAGCCCCGCCGTCATTCCGTGCAGCCAGCGAAAAACTTCAGTCAACGGCAGACCCGCCGGATTTTCCTGCAGCACTTCGTACAAGCCCTTGCCGCCGACATACTCCATAATGATCCAGTGATCTTTATCAGCATCCTGTCGCATATCAAAGATCGTGACCAGATTCGGGTGCTTCAGATTCAGACATTGTGACACGCCACGCAGCTCGACTTCCATATTGTTGTGCAGCAGCTTCAGCGCGACTTCTTTACCGGCGTCGGTCAGCGCGTAGTACACTTCACCAAATCCACCGCGATGAATCGCGCGTTTGATGGTGTAGCCTTCCAGCGGTCTGGATTCTGGTGCAAGTGCAAACTTCATAAAGCTCTTCCGACTAAAACTGTTACCGGCGACCTGGCGGCCGGTTGATCGAATCGTTTAACCCTGAGCCGCAGGCGACGGCGTCACCGGAAACCGTCGCCTGCGGCTCAGGGTTCAACAAATTTGCTGGCTGTGCATACTCAATCAACAGACCCCTAGCGCCTTGCCGCTCACGAAACCTCAAATCTGACCGTGCGGAGTATTGACTTATTTCGCTACTGATATTGCACCTCGGCAGAAGTAGTTTGGCATAATCGCGTTTAACCGCGTGGGCAACGCCCCGCGATTGGCAGCGAAGCTCGGCCCGATGGGCACGCGGTTAAACGAAGTAACTTCTCCGCTGGTGCTTATTGCACGGTCTGGAGGGATCGCATTCCATGCCGCGCGCGGTATAAGATGTCATCCTATACTTTCGATTGAACTCCCGATCGCATTTCAGCAGGACACGCTTATGTTGACCATGCTTGGTACTCCGCGACGATGCTGCGACGGCGTGACTCGTCGTGAGACCCTGAAAGTCGGCACTCTGTCAGCGCTGGGAGGTTTCGGGTTGCCTCAAATGCTGTCGGCCGAAGCTGCGGGAGCCGTGCAGGGTGCCAAAGCGAAGAATGTCATTTTCATCTTCCTGCTTGGCGGTGCGGCGACGCAGGATATGTACGATCTGAAGCCGGACGCACCGGCAGAGGTTCGTGGTGAATTCAAGCCGATCCCGACGACGGTTCCGGGCATCGAAGTGTGTGAGCATCTGCCGAAGCTCGCTCAGATGGCCCATCAATTCGCATTTATCCGCTCCGTGAATCACAATGCAGGTTGCCATAACAGCCTGCCGTGCTACACCGGCTATGATGCGATGCCGCCCGATCAGCATCCGCGCGGCACCGATCCGCCCAGCATCGGGTCCACGTTGCAGTATCTTGGCGGCCCGCGCACGGAAACGCCGCAGTACGTCTACATGCCCAACTGGCTGGGCTGGGGTCAGTCATTTCGCCGAGCCGGACCCTATGGTGGCTTCCTGGGGAAAGAATTCGATCCGCTCACCACGGAGTGTCTGCCGTACTACGACAAAAACTCTTTCGCGCCGTCACCCGGGACCCCACAGATCGTGCGCGGGGCTCCGGTCTTGCCCAGCACGTCGCTGGAAGACGGCATGACAATCGACCGCCTGAACGAACGGCGTTCGCTGTTGCTTCAGATCGACGACGAAAGACGGCGCACGGACCGATTGGCTTCTACGACTTCGTATCTGCGAAACCAGCAGCAGGCTTTTGACATTCTGACGTCCTCCGGAATGAGGAAGGCCTTTGATCTGTCTCACGAAGATCCGAAAACGGTGGACCGTTATGGGCAGACTCTGTTTGGTAACTCGACTTTGATCGCCCGTCGGTTAATCGAGGCGGGAGTTCGGTTCGTCAATGTCACGTGGGATCTGTTCTGGGGCCCGGTCAACGTGGACTATGATGCGTGGGATACGCACACGAACAATTTCAAAATACTGAAGAACAACAAGCTGCCCGGTTTTGACCAGACCATGTTTGCACTGATGACGGATTTGGAGGAACGCGGATTACTGGACGAAACGCTGATCGTTGTGACCAGTGAAATGGGCCGCACTCCACGGATCAACGGCAATGCCGGCCGCGATCACTGGACCAACTGCTATGGATCTCTTCTTGCCGGAGCCGGAATTCGAGGCGGAACGGTCTACGGAGCATCAGATTCTCAGGCCGCCTACGTGCAGGACAAACCCGTTCGCCCGGCAGATCTTGTGGCGACCATTTACCGAACTCTGGGCATCGATCCCGCAACGCGCGTCCCGGATCAAACCGGGCGACCTGTTGAGATTTCGCAGGGCGGAAATGAGATTTCTGACGTGATGCTGTAAAGAGCAAAAAAGGGTCAGGTCTCTTTAAATTGAGACCTGATCTCAGTAGCGGCGATGCTTGACAAGTCCGTGACCACAGCGTCTTCTTTCACGGAAGAAAGGTGACGCGCCGATGGACTAGAGAAAGCCGATGGACTGGAGAAAAGAGTTGCTCCTGGTCGATGCAGGATCTGGCCGCATTCTGTCACAGCCGTTGCTCCCGGCGGCGGCACTGTCAGATTCATCGATTCAAATCCTTCGCGTGCTGCCATAGTCATTGTACGCTCTGTTGTGTGCAGCTAGACTTACATGTTCAATCGGCGGATCAGGCCGTCCTTGCCAAACAAAGGTTCAGATGCGATGCAAAGCCTGCTCGAAAATCCAGTCATTCGCGACGCAGTTCTAAAGCTGGATGTCGAACAGTACCATCGACTGTGCAGTTCCGGAATTATCCGGGAGAAGACGGAATTGCTGGAAGGAGTGGTTGTTGAAAAAATGGGCAAGTCTCCGCTTCATTCCTGGACAGTCGCTTTTCTCGAAGAATGGTTCAGACATCAGCTACGAACAGGATTGTTGCTGCGAGTCGAGCAGCCGCTGACGCTGGGGATGTCAGAACCTGAACCGGATCTCGCCGTCGTTGCGGGAACTCGTGACGATTTCAGGCAGTCCCATCCGTCCTCTGCATTGCTGGTTGTTGAAGTTGCAGTCACAACGACCGACATGGATCAAGCCAAGGCCGCAATCTATGCAAACGCCGGCATCGACCAGTATTTACTCGTTCAACCGGAAAAGAAGCAGATCATTGTCTTCGAGTGCCGGACAAACCATGCCTACTCAAAGCAGCGTGTCATTGCGACGGGAGACACGTTACTGCTCCCTGAAATCTGCAAGGCGGAGCTGAATCTGTCTCAGCTGTTTGCTGAATAGTGGTCGGTGTCAGGACGTCAGAACAATTCAGCAATCGGGTTTCCGTCATCGATGACGAATCGAGGGCGGCCCGTGATCTGTATATTGCACATTCTGACAGTGCCATTCGTTCCTGACCCCTTTTTTAAAGCCTTACAAAGCACTAGACTTCGCAATCGTGGATTACCCTTGGCTGCGGCATTTTGCCTGCACGCCGCAGACGATACGCCTCCAGGCGGACTAGAACGAACATGATTTGCGTAAGTCTCGGACGAACCCGGAATTCGTCCATGAAGGAAGAACACAGGGCTCTGGCTGAAAAGAAGGCCGAACTTGTTGAACTTCGCGTTGATTACATGCGCAAGCGACCGGATATCGGGCTGCTGCTCAAAGACCGACCGACGCCTGTCGTCGTCACATGTCGTCGTCGCGCGGATCGGGGCCGCTGGTTCGGCACGGAGGAGCAGCGACTTATGATTCTGCGGGAAGCGATCATCGGCGGAGCGGAGTATGTTGATCTCGAAGACGACATCGCGAAGTCTATCCGTCGCTACGGTACAACGAAACGGATCGTCAGCTACCATAATTTCGAAGAGACGCCGCTTGAGTTGTACGATATCCATCGCCGCCTTGCACAGTGTGATGCGGACGTCATCAAGATTGTCACGATGGCCAATTCGCCGGCAGACAATGTCCGTATGCTCGAAATGGTGAGTGCTGCCGAAATCCCGACGGTTGGCTTCTGCATGGGCGAAATGGGCACCATCAGTCGCATCCTTTGCGGACAAGCGGGGTCACCTTTCACGTATGCCAGCTTCAGTCGTGAACGTGAACTGGCTCCCGGACAATTATCATATGCGGAAGTTCGCAATCTCTATCG
>JAYUVA010000496.1:0-3247 GCA_043754375.1 Candidatus Kuenenia sp.
TGATCGCCGTAGTCTTCCACTTTGCATCGCTGATGCGTATTCACGACATCTTCCAGCGCCAGTGGATGCAGTTCGAATGCTTCGCCAAGTCGTCGCAGCATCTCTGAATCGGTGGCACCTTCCAGACGAAACCAGTAAACGCGGTCCTCCGGGACCTCTTCATTCAGTTCTGCCACCGTGTCGATGACTTCTTCTTCAGCCAATGCCGCGTTGTAAGAAATCCGCGTCAGTCGACACTTTTCAGAAATCGGATCGGCCCCACGTTCAATCGAACCCGGCAGCGCCCCGATTCCGGTGGAACGTCGGAATCCGCGATACACGCCATGTTTTGAAACCGGTGTCATGCTGAACTTTCTGAGTTGTCCCGACCAGTCGATTGCAGTCTCATCGAAATCCGCGATCGCACCCCTTTGATACCATTTGTAGCTGGTCACTTTATGATCAAAGCCGACAATTGTACAAGAACGACCGGCTCGATGCTCGATACTGCCAACGGTTCTCAATTGAATCAGACTGATTTCATGACTCCTTCTATTGAACCGCTGGGAGATTCCGCGGCAATCGTCGCCTGGCGCTCGCTGGACGACGAGGCTGCACGTCGGGCCGTACACAATGCCACAGCACATCTTGATCACAACCGCATCGCAGGTGTGATCGCCTTCACTCCGGCGTCCCGATCGCTGACGGTCCACTATGAATGCAGCCAGTTGACATGGGCCGAGACTGCAAAATGGATTTCTGATTCGCTGTGTTCCGTGCCGATCACGCTGGAAATGACGCGACGGAAGCTGGACATACCCGTCTGTTACGATTCTGACTTCGCACTCGACCTGACCTCAATCGCTGATGCGCACGATCTGAATGCCGACGACGTGGTTCGCCTGCACTCGAACGCAACCTATGTGGTGCAGATGATCGGCTTTTCTCCGGGATTTCCATATCTGGCCGGACTGCCTCCGTCACTGCACACACCGCGCCGGGCGTCTCCTCGAATGCAGGTGCCAGCCGGTTCCGTGGCGATCGGCGGTGAGCAGACCGGAATCTATTCGTGCAAATCGCCAGGTGGCTGGAATGTTATCGGACGGACTCCTGTACAATTGTTTGATCCGCAGCGTGATCTGCCGTGTCTGCTGCGAACCGGCGACGTGATCCGATTTGTTCCGATTGATCGAAAACAGTTCGACGACCTTCGGGAACACACATGAATCGAATTCACATCGTTCGCTCCGGACTTTGTTCGACGGTACAGGATCGAGGCCGCCCAGGATTTCGGCACATTGGCGTTCCGCAGGGCGGCGCGATGGATTCCATGGCGCATGAGCTGGCAAATCAACTCGTGGGCAACTCAATCGATGCGGCAACGATCGAAATGACGCTGACCGGCGATGAGATCGAATTCGTCGATGACTCTCTGGTTGCCATCACGGGAGCGGATATGGCACCGACACTGCACGACAACAGCGAGCGGTCGCAGCCCGTTGCACAGCACTGTCCAACGGTGATTCCCGCTGGCTCCCGCATTCGATTTCAGACGGCGCGACATGGCTGCCGCTGCTATCTGGCAATTGCCGGCGGCATTGATGTGCCGGTTGTGATGGGGAGTCGATCCACCGTTCTGCGTGCGGCCTTCGGTGGCCATTGTGGCCGAATGCTGACGGCTGGCGATGACCTTGCTCTCGGCACGCCCTCTGAAACCGCCCGTCAAACGTTTGAGCGGCTGTCGGCATTCAGATCTGGCTCCGGGCGAACAGTTCATCCACACTGGTTCGTGCGTCCGGTCGAACTTCCGAATCCGGACACGGCGACGCTGCGAATTGTGGCCGGGACGCACACGCCCTGGTTAAGTCGCTCCGGACTTGAACGCCTGCTGGATTCAGCATTCCGCATCTCATCCCAGTCTGACCGCATGGGTTATCGCCTCATCGATCAGCGGCTTGAATTCGAACGTCGCGAAGAGATGCTGTCGGAAGGAGTGATCGCCGGGACAATTCAACTTCCTCCGGACGGCAGCCCGATTCTACTCATGGCCGACTGTGCTCCGACAGGCGGTTATCCGCGCATCGGACATGTGATCACTGCGGATCTGGGAATTGCGGCGCAGTTGCGCCCCGGCCAGCTAGTCCGGTTCGCAATGTTTACGCTTGATCAGGCTCAGGTCTTTTTCAGGCAGCAGAGGCTGATGTTGACGAAAGCCCTGATCATGGCCGATGTGATGATTCATCGGTAGACTGACCAACATGCTTTCCATTGATCTGAACTGTGATCTTGGTGAAATTGACGGCATCGAGGGCGAAACGCTCGATGCGAGGCTGATGCCGTCTGTTTCGTCGATCAATGTGGCATGCGGCGGCCACGCCGGAGGCCCGGATCGTATTCGCAAAGTCGTTGAACGTGCGCTGAGCCTGCATCTCGCAATCGGCGCACATCCAGGCTACGCCGATCGCGTGAATTTCGGACGCATTGTCGTACCGATGTCGCCGCAGGAAATCCATGAGCTGGTTTCGCAACAGATTCAGGTGGTAGCGCGGATTGTTGAAGAATTCGGGGCCACGCTCCACCATGTGAAGCCGCACGGAGCTTTATACAACCTTGCGGCGACGTCGCCGGAGACAGCTTTCGCGATTGCAGATGCGGTACAGGCGTTTGATCCGGATTGCTATCTGGTGGGACTTTCCGGCAGCTGTCTGCCGGAAGCAGCGAGTGCAATTGGCCTGCGGACTCTTCATGAAGTCTTTGCCGATCGGAATTATCAGGGGGACGGATCACTTGTGCCACGAAGTCAGCCAAATGCGATGTTGCATGCCTCTCTGATCGCTCCCCGGGCTGCTGAAATTGCCGAAACCGGACACGTTGTCGCGATCGATGGCAGGCGACTGGAACTGCAACACGATACGCTCTGCATTCACGGAGATACGCCAGGGGCGGTAGAGATCGCGTCAGAAATTCGTCGGGTCTTTGCCGATCGAGCGATCATAATTCGGGCCTTGGGCCGTTGATCTTCCGCGCGGCGTCAAACGACACATTTGAGACCCGGGCATAATTCCGTGTGAGCGGCAAGGCGCTCGCCGCCGGTGTTTCCTGGGATCTTCTCGGAATTTAGTGGGGTATGAAAGTTGATTTCCTGATAATCCGCGATGCAAATCAAGGCGCCTGCGAATCGGGCGCATTTGCAGATTCTGAATGCGGTGCGTAAGTTGCGGTGGTTGGAATCGTCGCTGATAGACTGCGAGCGGTCGATAATGATTCG
>JAYUVA010000497.1:0-3549 GCA_043754375.1 Candidatus Kuenenia sp.
CGGAGCGCCGTTCCGGCAATCAGCAGACACCTGCCGGAACGGCGCTCCGCTTGGTCCGGCCTACTGGAAAATTCCGCATTGGCGTCGTGTTAAAACCAAGGTTCTGATCCATCATCACGGCCGATTTCATGATCCGAGTTCAGGGACTCTACAAAGAATTCGCCGACCCGCGCCTCGGAGTTTTTCGGGCGCTCGACAACGTGTCGTTTGAAGTCAAACCCGGCGAAATCTACGGACTGCTGGGCCCGAACGGTGCCGGCAAGACGACCTGCCTGCGAATCCTCAGCACTGTCCTGCGTCCGACACGCGGTCTGGCAGAAGTCGATGGCATCAATGTGGTACAGAATCCGGAAGGCGTTCGCAGTCGCATCGGATTCATGTCGTGTAACACGGGAATCTACGATCGCATGACGGCACGCGAAATGGTCGAGTACTACGGTCGACTGTACGGTATACCGGAAGACAAGCTGCAGTTGCGCATCGACGAGATTTTCGACATCCTGCAAATGCATGAAATCCGTGATCGGCTCGGCGGCAAAATGTCCACCGGGATGAAACAAAAGGTGTCGATCGCACGCACGATTGTTCACGATCCGCCCGTCATCATCTTCGACGAACCCACGTCCGGCCTGGATGTGCTCGTCGCCCGCGCCGTCCTGAAAGCTGTTGCAGCGCTGCGTGATCAGGGCAAGTGCATCATTTTTTCCACACACATCATGCGTGAAGTTGAAAAGTTGTGCGATCGGATTGCCGTGATTCACTGCGGGAAAATCCTGGCGGAAGGCACACTGCCCGAACTGGCGGATCGTTATCAGCAACCGGACGTGGAAGAGCTGTTCTTCGATCTGGTTCAGCGCCGCGAAGACGAAGTCGCGGAAGAGCGAAAGCACGCGGGTTCTGAGGTGCGGCCGTGAGCTGGAAAAACATCAAACTCATCTTCATGCGTGAGGTGCGTGACCAGCTGCGCGACCGACGTACGCTGTTCATGATCACGGTGTTGCCCGTCCTGCTGTATCCGATGCTGGGGCTGGGCGTCGTCCAGATGATGCTCACGTTCAGCGAACAACAGCGCGTCGTCGTGATCCTGAACGCGGAAGATCTGCCGGAAGCCCCCGCTCTCCTGGATGACAACGGCATTGACCCGGACTGGTACGAAAATGGTCAGGAAGATGCGTCCCGCCTGCGAATCCTTGCGGCGCGAGCAGGCGAAGATCACGCCGCAAACGGCAGTGAGGCTCCGTCGATGCCGAGCGAGCTGGCTCCTTCTGAGGAGGCCGACTCGGCAGGTCACGCACCAGGAGCTGAATCCCGTTCGGCGGAGAAACGTCCCCCGCGTCGCGGTGACAAAACCGACGCAGAACTGCTCGCCGCCGCCCACAATCTTGCTGAACAGATCACGACAATACAGTCCCTGAAAGCTTCCTCAACAGCAGCCGAAGACCACTCGAGCGACGACGTGGCCCGCGAACAGAAGCGTCATGCGCTGCAGAATCTTGTCAGCGAACGATTCGGCGAAAGCGGGTTCCACGTGCTGGTCGTGGTATCGAAAGGTTACGGGGCAGCAATGAAATCCATGCAGAACCAGATCAAGGCGCGATCGGAGGGTGCGGAAACCGGCGACACGCAAATCGTCAGCGTCCCTCCGATCACCATCGTTCGCAACAGCGCGGACGAAAAGTCCAGTGTGGCGTTTGATCAGGTTCAGGCAGCGCTCGCCAACTGGGAAGACGCCATTCGCCGACGCAGTTTCGAAATTGCTTCGTTGCCGGTCGAACTGGAACATCCTGCGCGGCTCAAGTATGTCGAAGTCGCTGGCGAGGAACAGGTCGCGGCCACCATGTGGAGCAAACTGTTTCCGGCATTACTGGTGATCATGGCACTGACAGGAGCTTTCTATCCCGCCGTCGATCTCGGTGCCGGTGAAAAAGAACGCGGTACGATGGAAACGCTGCTCATCAGTCCGGCGCGTCGTATCGAACTGGTACTGGGCAAGTTCCTGACCATTATGTTGTTCAGTGTGGCGACAGCCGTACTGAATCTTTTCAGCATGGGACTGACCGGGCAACAGATGGCGTCTGGTATCGGTCGCGGCATTGCCGATACGGTGAGTCTTGAATTTCCCGGCTTCGGGCCCCTCATGTGGATGGTCATTCTGCTGCTTCCTCTGTCCGCACTGTTCAGTTCCCTGTGTCTCGCACTGGCCACGTTTGCACGATCCACAAAAGAGGGTCAATACTATCTGACGCCGCTGCTGATGGTCGTGATGGGACTCACAATGTTCTGTCTGTCACCGGCCGTCGAAATGACGCCGCTGTACAGTGTCATTCCGGTGGTGAATGTGACATTGCTGCTGAAGGGTCTGCTGCTCAACGCACCGGGTTCCGGCAACCTGGTGGTGTATGCCGTGCCCGTGCTGATTTCCAGCATCGGCTACAGTATGTTGTCACTCTGGTGGGCAATCGAACTTTACAACAGCGAAGACGTTCTCTTCCGCGAAGCCGAAAAATTCGACCTGCGATTGTGGTTTCGTCAGATGCTTCGAACAAAAGAGGCCGTGCCGGTATTTCCGGAAGCCGTTTTCTGCTTCATTATGATCCTGATGCTGCAGTTCGTCGCGATGAAGTATATGGCAACCGACCTGAACGCACCCGATCCGGGCAGCAGCATGATGCGTTTGATCGTCGTACAACAACTTGCCATGATCGCCTGTCCCGCGGTCTTCATGGGACTACTGCTCACGACCAGTCTGCGAGCCACGTTTCGGCTGCGGATGCCTTCGCTGACCGCGATGGCCATCGGTGTTGGCCTGGCGGTGATCGCTCATCCTTTGAGCATGGAGCTGAGTCGCTTTCTGGTCGAGTACCAGGTGTTTCCGGATCTTCCTGAATCCGCTCGTCAGGTGATGGCCCTGATGACAACCGAGGACCGTCCGACATGGCTGCTATTGCTGGTGTTTGCTGTGACGCCTGCAATCTGCGAAGAACTTGCGTTTCGCGGATTCATTCTGAGTGGTCTTGCTCGCGGAGGTCGCCTGGCAATCGCCGTCGGGATTTCGAGCGTCATGTTTGGCATCATCCATATGATTCCACAACAGGCATTCAATGCGGCGTTGCTGGGTCTGGTGCTGGGCCTATTGGCGGTTTACAGCAGAAGTCTGTTCCCCGCGATGGCATTTCATTTTTGCAACAATGCCCTGGCGACGTTTTATTCCACTGAAGCCAGTCAATTCAACACCGACGGAGTATTCTTTTCCCGGCATCCCGATGGTCAGCTCTGTTACGAAGCCCCGTTGCTGGTCCTGTGTGGCATCGTGGGCATTCTGCTGATCATTCATATGATCAAAGTTGTGTCAACAGAACAGGATCTGAAGCGCCGCGGCCTGATCCCTGCCTATCCGGAATCCCGCACTTCCGCCTGACGTCACTCGTTGCTTCGATGTGCTCCAGCAGGAGTCTCTCCTGATACTCCAGGACGTGAGCGGCAAGGCGCTAGCCGCCGGTGTCCATGACAGAAATAAGTATAAAAACGGCGGCTAGCGCCTTGCCGCTC
>JAYUVA010000498.1:0-2969 GCA_043754375.1 Candidatus Kuenenia sp.
CTTCAAGCATCGACACGCGCCGTTCACGCCGATGGCGAGTATTCCGCCCCGGTGTTCCCGGCGATTTTGTGCATTCGGTTGTCCCCATTCGGTTGTCCATTCCATGCCAGGAAGTGAGACAACCGAATGGGGACAACCGAATGAAACACACGAATAACAACGCAACGGAAACCGCTCACAAAACCAGCGGTAATCAGACAGACGCCTACGGGCGCGTCATGTGGGCGGGTTTCCAGCCCGTGTCCATACGGAAACTGTCGTCCAGTGAACCCGTGGTTGAATTTGATCGGGCTGTAGCAGCAGACGCTGCGGGCTTCTGCGATGTACTCGCACGGGCGGTCGAATCGCTGGAGTAAAACTCATCAAACGAATCGGCGAATGGGTTTTCGTCGGCCGTCCCATTGTGCGCCGTCGGTGCTTTCGCTTTTGACAATGCCGGACCGATGGGGACAACGGAGGGGCGTTTGATCAGAGGCACGGCCGCTTCCTGGCCTGCACCATCGAATTCAGGTGCCAGCATTGAATCGGCAATTTCCCGACTTGCCTGTCGCGCCTGCTGGAAAGCAGAACCAGCTTCTGCCTTTGCCTGCGTGGGTGCATTGGAGACTGCTGATCTTGCTGCTTTTGCCGCACTGAGATTGGCTTCCTTTTGCTGTTCTGCCCACGACACAAATTCATTTGCGTCGGTAGTCGTTTCCTGCACCTGCTGGTCGGAAATTTGAGTTGTGTCTGCGGCGAGGTCGGATTTGTCGGTCAGGAAGTTGCTGAAACTCTCGGCCTCCGGGCTGATTGTCGGCAGAGCCGCTCGAGTCGCCGCCGAGTTCAAAGAATTCTGTGCGGCAGCGTTGGCAGACGATACCGTCCGTGTCGGAAGTTGATCGACATCGTTTGCGGCTTGAGTCGCAGCGTCGCGGGCAGCGGAGTTTCGTTTCTGCAGAAAGTCCGACAGCGCCGGGCCGGAGTATGATGTTACGCCAGCGGTCTTTTGAATGTTGGTGCCGTTCTCGCGCGGTGTGTCGTCAGCGGAGTCTTCAGGATACGTCGCCGCCGAAACACGCCGACCATTTTCTGTCATGGCACTCGACGCGCCCGCCTGACGAATCGGTTTCGGTCCTGCCATTCCCGCTGAAGTCATGCCGGGACCAGGCACGAGCGCCCGGCCTTCAGCCAGTGACGGGTCGGAATCGTCCAGGGTCGCACGCCCTGCGGCTTTCGATGTGCGATCGCTCGACTGCGCAATCGCACTGTCAGGTTCCATAAACGGATCCTGCATTTCCGAATAATCGTTGCGTGACAGCCAACCTCGATTCTTCGAACAGCCTGCTCCAAAAAACAGTGAAGCTGTGACAGAAAGTATGATGAACTTAGTGGTCATTTTATATTTCCTTTCGAGACGCTTGAAAAAACGGGTCCGGAACCAATAGCCAAATCGCCCCAAGGGTGCTCTGCACTATTGGTTCCTGACCCCTTTTCCAAAGCCCTTTTCCAAAGCGTCGGTCCTTCAAATCTGCTCAGGGAGACTGAGCGTCAATGTCTTCGTTGTCTGCCGGTGGAGCCTGTTCCAATGACGCGGCTGCGTTTTCTGCAGCACTGCCGTGATAGCGGCGGTTGAATTCATCCGGTGAAAACGCATCCCGACGATTGGCATACCTGGCTTGCTGAAGAAACCTTCCGTCGGTGTCGTCTGTTGTGAGTTGTCTCGCGTGTGGATTTCCGGGAGCATCTTCGAGCAGTCGCGGCAATTCCGCTCTGACGCGGGATTCATTCGTAGCAGCAACCTGGCGAATTCCGGACTGAGCAACCTCCGATTCCGCCCCGCCCTGCTCCGCTGGCGCCGCGGTCGCATCCGGAGCAATATCGTGCGAGGCCTGCCGCACCCAGTTTTGCAACACGCTGAACTGCATCGCGCCCGATCGTCCCGGAAAGGCACTTGAGGCCATGTTACCATGCGCCTGTTCGCCGATTTTCAGGAGCGGACTTGTCTGTGGATTCGAAAAGTCAATCTGCTTCAACACGGCAGCAAGATTGCGTTCGGCAATCGCCGGAGTTGAACCGCGATGCGTCGAAACGATCTGAAATTGCGACGTCGCGCCGGTCCCGTGACAGCCCGACGTCGCGCATTTATTCATCAGCAGTGGCTGTACGTCACGCACAAACGAATGTGCGACAGATCGATTGAGCCCGGCCAAAGATCGCGTTTCAATCGCTGGTCGCTGAATTTCCGTTTGCGATGGATACTCGGTCAACCCCGTGCCGGTGATTGCAGCCTGCGACTGTTCTCCGATCTGTTCCAGTGCCCGAAGCATGCGCTTGGCGTCGTCGCGGTTGGGGTCCAGATGCAATGCATCGAGCACTTCACGGCGTGCCTGAGTGTGCAGTTTGTTGCCAAGACACCAACGTGCAAGTTCCATGTGATTGGTCGGTGTGAATTCCGGGATCGAGTCGCGCATGCGGTCGTAGGCATCAGGCAGACTTGCCGCGGCAAACCGCACACGATCCGAATTGATATACATCCGTCCGGCTGACACCTGAATGTCGTAGCCATCGGGCCGCGGCGTGACGTGACCGGAAATGACCTGTCCGTCAACAAGTACCAGAAGCATTGCAGCCGGTCGAGTTTCACCAGCAGGCTCTTCGACTGCCAAACCGCTCTGCGCAAGCACTGCCACGCAGCTTGCAGCAAGCAGAATCAGCAAAGTGGAGCGACAGACATCCATGCAGTGAGCCCGCCCGGTTGAGGCGTTCCATTCCGAAGTCGTAAACCATCCATGGCGCACGAGAACTCCGGCGATATTCGGGGAACGGTATCGCTGGTGCGGCTTGAGGGTCAAGATGAAGTGCTCTTGACACGCCTGAATCCGGAAGGTGTTACGCCAGAAAGCTGCCGATTTCCCCGAATAACGCCGTCAGGAGGGGCGAACGGCAATTTCTGCCGGTTTTGCCGTGTTTCGTCCGGGATCGCGTTCCAG
>JAYUVA010000499.1:0-4489 GCA_043754375.1 Candidatus Kuenenia sp.
GGTGAGTTGAGGGATGACGGAAGGATCTTTGCGATCGCCGAGAAGTCGCACGGCCGTTTGACGGTACCATTTTGAGGGATGGTCGAGGAGTTTGATGAGGTCGGCGGTGGATGCAAGTTTCAGATGAGGATGTACCGGGGGGTTGACGCCGCCCCGCTCGCCGGATTTGTGGGTGAGCTTGTAGATGCGACCGTTCGTGCGATCAATTCGACCGGCGTAGTGGCTGCTGTGGTCGATGCGTTGTTCGTACATGTCGGCGATGTAGATATCACCATCGGGGCCGGCTTTGATATCGACTGGGCGGAACCACGGATCATCGGTCGTCAGAACTCGTTCGATGTCTTCCGTTTCAAATGACGACTGATACGGCTTGAAGTGACTCAGCACGACCTGTCCCTGAAGCGGTTCGATGCCGAACAACTGGCCTCGAAATCGCTGCGGCAAAGTGTTCTCTTCATAGATGATAAAGTTGTGAGTGAACCGTGCAACAGTGTGATGCTTGATATTTTCAAAGAAGCCGAATGCATACGGATTCGACAGCGGCCCGTGTTTCCCAAAGCCCTTTCGATAGTATCCGCCCTGCACATAGTGAAACCCGCGCGTATCACCGCCGTTGTGGCCGGAAAAGATGCGCCCTTTCTCATCGATCTCGCAGCCAAACGTATTCCCGCCACCTTCTGCGAAGATCTCGTAGATGTGCTGCTCCGGATGGTAGCGCCAGATTAACTGGCCAAGCGATCGCACGGGCTGATCTTTGGTACCTGGTTTTTTTACGACGCCGGTCACGGTGCTGCCCTGAGCTCCATACAGCCAGCCATCGGGGCCAAATCGCAGACTGTTGATCACAGAATGTGAATCTTCGATGCCGAATCCTTCCAGCAGCACCTCCGGATCGCCATCGGGAATATCGTCTTTGTCCTTGTCCGGATAAAACAACAGATAGGGCGGATTTGTGACATACACGCCGCCGCGCCCGATCGCAAATGACGTTGCGAGATTCAGCTCATCAACGAAGATTTTGTGCTTGTCATAAACTCCGTCACCGTCCGTATCTTCATGGACGCTGATCCGGTCGGCTCCCTTATCCTGATTCGGCGGCGCGGGCGGAATTTTATCATAGACCGAGCGCAGAAACGTATCACGACTGACCATTTTCAGACCTGCGATATCTGGATACTGCCGATACTCCATGACCCATAATCGGCCTCGTTCGTCCCAGGTCATGAAGAGCGGTTGAGCAATATCCGGATCGCCAAGTACCAACTGCACCGACAGATCATCCGGCGTCCTGAAGTGCCTGACGGCTTCGGCCGGGTTAAGTGGTTCCGTATCACCGTTTCGGCGAGACACATATTTTTCGATGTCATCCACAGCATCGATTTTGAGGTACACGCCTTTGGCGACGGCATCCGGTTCACTGAGCGGTTGAGTGGCATTGACGCCAAAATCTTCCGGAGTTGCTGCCGCCCACGCCACATCATCATTTGGACGATACTGCCAGACTCCTTCCAGTCGTACGGCCTGCTTCAAAACTTCATTCATCAGCACCGGCGGAGCAACGCTGAAATTCGGACGCGGATCATTCTGATACACGCGGATGGCAACCGCCAGAAAACCTCCACCCTTTACCGACGACTGATCCACCGTATAGCGACCGCGCTCACCCAGCCCGCTGCGAAACTGCGGAGGAAACGTGCCGGTCGCTCCGACAGGCTGACCTCCCACATACGCCGATCGAGCATCATCCAGTGCTTCGAGAAACAGTGTCAACTGCTGGCCATCCCATTCCGGCGGCACTTTGACCAGGGCTCGATACCACGAATAGCCGTCGATCGGAGTCAGATCGCCGTCAGGCACGCTGCGCCAGGCATCCGGGACAGACAGCATCTTCCAGTCATCGCCACGGGCGATCACTGCAATCAACGAGACACTGATCAGGCAGGCGACTTTGAAGTTTCGCCCGAGGCAGGAAATCATTGGCAGGCCTTCGGAGAGAAGGGGACGAAGTTGAGGAAGGAGCCTCAATCATTCCGTGTTCACCTGCGAATTGCAACCGTAGCCGGAGATCGCTCAATTTCAGCAGCACTGCGTTAACGAATAATGTTCGTCAATTCCTCAAGCACACGGTCCGTCACAGTGACCGTTCTGGCGTTCGCGGAAAAACCACGCTGGGCGATGATCAGCCGGGTGAATTCCAGCGCCAGATCCACGTTGGAGCCTTCAAGCTGACCTGAACGCAGCGCCCCGCGACCGCCCGTCAAAGCAGGACCGACCTCCGCGACGCCGCTCGCCAGGGATGCCTGATAATAATTGCCTCCAACTGCCAACAGTCCATTTACGTTTCTAAACGACGCAATCGCCATCTGTGCCAATGGGATCTGCACACCGTTGGAAACGAGTCCAAACACCGTTCCGTCCGCATCAATAAACACGTCGGTCAGTGTTCCCGGAGGGAATCCGTCCTGACTTGCCGCAGGTGCGGAAGGATTCCCCGTCTGTGTCAGGCCAATAAACGTGCCTGCCGGACCAAATGAAAACTCCATCGACTGTGGAGACTGCTGACCAGAAAAACTGAACTCCATGTTAATGTCACCGATGCCGGTGCCGGCGACCTGAGCAAAAGCGCCATTCGTACCGAGAAAACGAATTTCGTTCACCTCTCCGTCCAACACCACGCCATCATCCGGGGCGATCGAGGCCTTCAGATTCCAGGATCCGTTTGTCTGCTTGGTAAACTCCAGCGCGATCGATCGCGCTGCACCGCTGGCATCAAACACTTCAATCGTCTGATTCGCTTTATCACCGTCTTTCCCGACGTTCTCCAGGATGAGTTGGTGCAGATCATATGTCGTCCTGCCAACATTCAGCTCATTGTCGCTGAGCACGATGTCCAGCATTGACGGGCCTGGAATATTGTCGGTGGCAGTGATGTTGCCACTTGCATCAAGCGTCACCGTCGTCCCGGGAAATGCCGAGTTCAGCGTCGCAATCAGGTCCCCCACGGTCGCAGTCGCTGCATCGACAATGGTGAATTCCGTCGGGTCAGGGGCTGTGCCGTCCGCTCGCTTCCCTCCGATTTGAATAATGTCTCCGTTCTCGTACTGAGGATTGTTGTTATCCAGATCGATCAGTCTGGTCCCCATCGTTGCGGCTGCCCCACCTGCCAGGAAAGGCGTCCCTGTGGAAAGACTTTGTGCGACTGGTCCTTTGGCAAGCGACGACAGGTTGCCGGAGATTGAAATCTGCTCCGTTGCTTTTCCCGGGATGCTGGCTTTCAGCGGGATATAGATTCCACTGTTACCAGGAGTCTGAAAGGAGGGATTGATTCCATCCGGTTCTCCCAGCGTCCCGAATCGCTGCACCAGATTTCCTGTCGATGGATCGGAAAGATAGCCGCGTTCATCGATCGAAAATGCACCCGCCCGCGTATAGTAGGTGTCGTTCCCTGCCTTTGTTACAAAGAAACCACTGCCGTCAACCGCCAGATCGAGAGGGCTTTCGCTGGCCTCCAGGTTTCCCTGTCGGAAGTCCATATCGACCTGTGACAATCGACTGCCAGTTCCGATCTGTACGGCATTCACACTCCCAAGCAAGCCCGTGGAAGAGGATGACGCACCACGCTGAACTTCGTACATCAGGTCCGAAAAGAGCACACGCGACGCCTTGAAAGACGTCGTATTCAGGTTGGCAAGATTGTTACCCACGACTTCGAGCATCTTCTGATGACCGCGAAGACCTGAGATACCCGTCAAAAGTGAATTGGCCATTGTTTCAGTTTCCGTTTGTGAAATGAGTGTGGTTCAGGATACTTAGAGCCCGCGCAGAATTAGCCTTGTCAGTTCTCCACGGTGAAATCCGAATGCCGA
Source organism: Candidatus Kuenenia sp. (assembly GCA_043754375.1). Lineage (GTDB taxonomy): Bacteria > Planctomycetota > Planctomycetia > Planctomycetales > Planctomycetaceae > SXXK01. The sequence goes on from JAYUVA010000499.1 coordinate 3,867, forward strand.
AATCCGAAAAAAAATCGAAGCACGAAATTCAAAACATCCTGAGGTGCCTGCGTTTTTTGATTCGGATTTCGGATTTCGGATTTGGTGCTTGGTGCTTGGTGCTTGGTGCTTGGTGCTTGGTGCTTCCAAACCAGCCTGATTGCAAAAATAAATTCTGGCTCAGCTCCTTATTAATGGGTGCGATCTGTCCAGCGCGTCAAAAGAGGCGGGATTCTGAGTTTTGTTTTGATGCTGTGGCTGGAGTTGGAGATTTGAATTCCTGAGCGAATTGTTTGCTGAACCGAATGCAGTGTTCCCCATCCGGCTTGATGCCTTGTCTTTACCCACATTTTTCCCATACGCCCTCAACCCCAACGGGGTTTCACAACAAAGCCTGGGGTCGCCGTGCCAACGGCGCACCCCAGGAAAAACCGCACAAAATCCAGCGAACCCCAACGGGGTTCTACAGCCATAATTCCATTTTTCGTTCAGCCATCGGAATTGTGGAACCCCGTTGGGGTTCGGGGCGATCCGGGTTTCCTGACCGGGGGTGCGCCGCAACGCGGCGACCCCAGGCTTTGTTGTGAAACCCTTTCAGGGTTGAAGCACACGATTTCCCTCAGAAAAACCTTTCGCGACGTTGC
>JAYUVA010000500.1:0-14929 GCA_043754375.1 Candidatus Kuenenia sp.
GTTGCGTTTGCGTGATAATGAAAGTGTGAATGAGGCTGTTCGTCGATTTCGAAAACTTGTCGAACATGCGGGTGTGAAGAAAGAAATGCGCAAGCGTGAATTCTACGAAAAACCAAGTGATATTCGTCGTCGTGATCGCCGCCGAGCGGAAATGCGGGCTCGTCGTGCGAACCAACCCACCGAACTGGAAATGCAGTAATCCGACACGCCAAACTGTCTGATCAACAGTCTCCGAATGCAGGGCGAGTCTTTCTTGACTCGCCTTTTTGCTGCGCTATACTCCGCGCGGCGATGAATGAGTCGTTTACCCCCGAGCCGGAGGCGACGGTGACCATGGCCGTGGCCTCCTCGCCCTGGAAATTTGGGGAACGAAAGACCAGAGCCCCAAAGGGCAACGCCTTGAGGGATTTTCTCGGCCAAATTCGCGAGTATCACAGGGCGGCATCGTTTCCTGGCACACTGAACCCCAACGAGGCTTTGTTGTGAAACCCGTTCCGGGTTGAATCACACGATTTCTCTACAAATTAACCTTCGCGGCGGTACGCCAAGCCCGCCCAACTGCGGGGATTTTTGCGTTTGATACGGTGAACGGGCCTGCTGGCTTGTTTTGGTCGTTGCCCCCTGGTTCAATTCGCAGTTCTGCGTGAGATTCGTCTTCAACGGCATGTCAGTGTCGGACGTAACTTCGCAGGATTGATGCTTCTGCCATTCATCCGACGGTGTCGATGAATGTCGGTTGTTCTCACCCAGCTTTTGCGTTCAGACAGGAATTTGAAGAAATGGCGGTCAAACTCTATTACGACGACGATGCGGATCTCAGCCTTCTCAAGGGGAAGACGATTGCCATCATCGGCTACGGAAGTCAGGGACATGCTCAGGCACAAAACCTGCGAGACAGCGGCTGCACTGTCATTGTGGGGCAGCGGCCAGGTGGTGCAAACTATGAGCTTGCCATCAGCCACGGGTTCAAACCCGTTTCGGCGGCTGAAGCAGCGGACGAGGGCGACCTGATCAACATTCTGCTTCCCGACGAGTTGCAGGGCGATGTCTACCGCAACGACATCAAGCCCAAACTGAAGGTCGGGAATCTGCTGATGTGTTCGCATGGATTCAACATTCACTTCGGTCAGGTTCAGCCGCCAAAGGGAGTTGACGCCGCGCTTGTGGCCCCGAAAGGACCAGGGCATCTGGTTCGCAGCGAGTACGAAAAAGGCGGTGGTGTGCCCAGCCTGATCGCGTTGAGCGAAGGCGCTTCAGAAACATCACGTCAACTGGCACTGGCATATGCCAAAGGCATTGGCGGCACGCGCGGCGGTGTGATAGAAACCACGTTTGCCGAAGAAACGGAAACCGACCTGTTCGGCGAGCAGGTGATACTGTGTGGCGGCGTGAGCGCTCTGGTCAAGGCCGGATTTGAGACGCTGGTTGAAGCGGGCTATCAACCAGAAATGGCCTACTTTGAATGTATGCACGAGCTGAAACTCATCGTGGATCTGTTCTATCAGGGCGGTTTGAATTACATGCGTTACAGCGTGTCGAACACGGCCGAGTATGGTGACTACACGCGAGGCAATCGCATCGTCACTGAACAGACGAAGGCCGAGATGAAGAAGATTCTGGGCGAAATCCAGAGTGGTCAATTCGCGCGCGACTGGCTGCTGGAAAACAAAGCTGGCCAGGCATCGTTTCTGGCAACTCGCCGCCGTGAACGCGGTCACCTGATTGAAACGGTTGGTAAACAACTGCGAAAGATGATGAGCTGGATTTCTTCGAAGGAAGTCTGATCCGCCAGCCGTCAGCCGCTGCGATCCACAAACCGCAATTGAACCGCGCGCAGTTGAGGATGGCACAATCGTTTAACCGCGTGGGCAACGCCCCGCGCGTGGGAATCCAGCCCATGCGGCACTGTGATCGCGGCCCGCTGGGCACGCGGTTAAACGAGCTAATGCCAACCGCGTGCGGTATGAAGGGGGACTCTGAGATACCAGAGTCCCCCTTTTTTTGTATTCGCTGAAATACTGTGCTGCGTGACGCGAATGCCCCAGCGCGGGCTTCGCCCGCAATCCAAAGTAGCCATCACGCTCCGCCGTGATGAGCATTTGTCGATCGACATCCATCTGCCGAGACAGAATTCCACGATCAGCCTCGTTGCATGGGACTGAAGGACAATCAACGCGCGGGCTTCATCCATGTGGCCCAATTCAAGGCTCGTCACGGCGGAGCGTGACGGCTACTTTGCGATTTGCCAGTCACCGAGGCCGAACCCTGGTGAGGCAGAAGTTTACCCACGAGAACAACTTCTGCAAACCGCCGCCTGATAATCTTCGCGCCACAACAAGAAATCAACTGTTTGTAGTACAACAGTCGTGATTGCCAGTCACGTGGGGCGAGCTTTCAGCTTGCCTACGGCACGGACATCGTAAACTGGAAGCCTATGCCATATACGCCACGCGGTCATAATTGAGAGAATAGGCGAGCGGCAAGCGTCAGCTTGCCGGTACAAAAACGAGGTACCGGAGGGCTCACGCCGCTCCGCTCGCCGGACGCATTTCTGGCCGCGCGGAATATATCAGCGTGGAATTCTCGCAGACACTCAATGCCTTTGGAATGCAGGGTTTCAAAACTCCCGTTGACCAGATTTCAGGAATGCGTGACGATTCCGGTAATGCTTTCTTCCGGTCAATTCCCTCGAGTGCCATGCGGTTGGTCGTCGCTCATGCTGCAGTCAGCACTCCGGATCTTTATTCTCTTCAGTCTTCCGCTCGTCGCGCATGCGCAGCAATCGCGGTGGGTTGTTGATGACAAGCGCGACGCGATCGAAGTCTATGCGGAATTCGATCCGGGAATGCAGGATCTGTGGGAAAACGTGGACGACGTCGCCCGCGAACTTAAGGATCTGGTCGCGATCGAACCGAATGGCAGGCCCATTCAGATTATCCTGTTTCGAGATCAGGGGAGCTATCTTCGCTATCTCGCGACGTCGATCCCACAGTCACGCCAACGGAAGGCGATTTTCTATCGCAATGGTGACGTATGCCAGGTCTATGCTTATCGAAACCGGTCGTTGATCACAGACCTTCGGCATGAAGTGACACACGCCATTCTGCATCAGCACCTGCCATTTCTGCCGCTTTGGATCGATGAAGGACTTGCCGAATATCTGGAAGAGCCAGAATCTGCGCGATCCGATTCAGCCCGTACAAAATCGGCCCGCTGGAGAGCACGCATGGGCTGGGCACCAGAGCTTCATTCTCTGGAAAAAATACCGACTGCAGAGAGCATGAATGCTGACGATTACCGTGATAGTTGGGCCATGACGTGCCTGTTACTCAACGAATCCGAGGCCAGTCGTCAGGCACTCCGCGACTATCTGGCTGTGATTCACCATGGTGAAGCACCGGGGCCGTTCAGCAAAAATCAAAAGGCCGTAGATTCCGGCGTTTTTTTAAGGGCAGACTCCTATTTCAGAAAAATGTCGATTCGATTAGATTCGGATTCAAGTCGTTGATGATGCATGGCCGACGCTGTCGGACTTCGCAGCATCTGCGAGCTGTTGTGCCTGTCAAATCTCTGCGTATTGACTCTCCTGTCTCCTGTGGTTTCGTTGTGAATCAATTGTCGCGGAGTTTTCACACTCACCGCGATTCTCAACGGCCTCAACCTCCTCAATCCCGCCGTAGCATCTGTCAAAGGAACCTCAAATGTCATTCCTCAAAACACCGTGTACTCGCTTCGTCGCCTGGTCGCTGACAATCGCACTGGTTGCGAACGGACCAATGTTGTCGGCGGAACAACGAGTGTCAGACGAACAAACTCCCGAACATGAATCCATCATGCAGGATGTGAGATTGGCTAAGGGAGGAATCCTGACGGCTCGCATCGTTGACCTGCAGGGCAAACCGGTGGGCGGTGAGCAGGTGTCCGTGATGTTTCAAGGGAAAGAAATTGCCGCTGTCGTAAGTGATGCGGATGGCGTTGCGGCTGTCCGTGGTCTGCGTCCCGGTCTTCATGCCATTGTGACTCCGACCGGCACTACGGCGTGTCGTTTGTGGAATGCCGACACAGCTCCGCCAACGGCCACGGCGGTTCCGGCGGTCGTGTCAGACGCTGAGGTCATTCGTGGCCAGTTCGGTGCTTTCAATCTGCCAATGGTCGTCGTGTTAGCTGCTGCGGCTGGCGGACTTGTCGTGGCGTTCGATGCGAAAAATACGGCGGATGATGCGCAGGATGAAGCGGATGCACTGGCCGCTCGGGTGAATGCTCTTGAAACAGCAAGTCCGTAGACTCCTAAACAAGTCCGTGTTTCTTGCGGATGGCCCATTCACTGGCCATCAACAGAACCAGCAGGAGCAGGACGGGCCAGTTGTCCCACAGGCTCATGCGTTCCTGGCGAGTCAGTGCGATTCCGGGCAGACCATCTTCAGCCCATTGATTGATGCGCTCAAGGAATGCATTCGGAGTGAAGAATTCTCCGCCGCTGGCGTGCGAAATCTCACGTAGCAGCGAAAAATCTGACGACGGATCATCCAGTTCCGGATCGCGTGCGTTGACATGAAATCGGGTCGTTGCGATCCCGGCAATGGGTTGTCCGTCTTTACTCGCTTTGACGCGAACCCAGTAGTCGCCTGCATTCAGGGTCTGACTGAAATCAGCGAGACTCATTCCAATGCCTGACCTCGGTGTGAGCGGAATACTGGTGCCCCTCGGATCGGTGACCGACAATTCAAACGTTGCATCGGCAATCAGTTGCCCTTGCGTATCGCGCGCTCCAAACGAAAGTTCCGTCGGTTGCCCTGGTGTCAGGTCGCGAGGATTGGCGAGCACCCAGACGGGTGCTTCGTCATCTGTCTCTTTCCTGGTGAGCCAAAAAATCATCTGGCGCCAGAAGCGTGTGTGCTCCTCGGAATAGCCTTGCATCGACCATTGCCAGGTCGTGTCACCCGCGAACACCAATACCCGCGAAGTTCCGACCGTTTGCCCGATGAGCAGCGGATGACCGGAATCTGACACGGCCAGCAGTTGCGCCAGTGACGCCTGACGCGGCACCAGCAGATTGGCTCCTGACAATGGCGGCAATTGATTCCACCGACTCCGATTCTGATCCGGCGCCGCGATCTGCATCACGAAATGGCTCAGGCCATCCCGCGCAGGCAGCATCTTTTGCGGGTCGGTCAATTGCTGATTCTCGGCCGGCAATTCAATGGGAAACAACGGTGCCAGAACTGTTTTCCCGTATCCGCCCTTACCGAAATTTTCCCGTCCGCCAATCATCATCAGACCCGCGCCACGATTGCAGCAAATCGCGATTTCCTGAAGCTGCTGTGCCGTAAACGCATCTGCCGGGACATCGCCAATAATGAATCCATCATAGTTGCCCGGCACAAAGAATCGTTCCGGAATCCTGTTGCGTCCCCGAAATTCGCCGGATCGAATCCATTGATAGTCCAGCTGAATGCGGCTGCTGTCGTTGATCTGCCTGACCCATTTTTGTTCTGGTCTGACAATGTCAAAGTATGCAACACGAATGCCTCCTCGCCGGACCCGAATGATGGTTTCCACGCGATTGTTCGTCTTGCGAACTTCCCCCGGAAGCGGTTCGGCTTCAACAGCAAGTTTCAGATCGCCGAACTGATCCGGCGCGATCTGAAGCTGGATAAACGTATCTTCTGACGCTGTCTGCGGTGTATGCATGGCGATCGGACGTGTTTCCTCTGTGACCGCGACCGGAACCATTTCACCGGTCTCACCATCCTGCTTGCCGGTACGATTTTCCAGCAGGACGCGAATTCGCACCGGCTGCCCCTGCGCTCCGCTCGCACGCAGCTTGACTCGGATCGGCAGCACGTTTCCCTGAAAAACTTCGCGAGACAGATCCAGTTCATCCAACGCCAGGTCCAGCGACGCGGCCGACGCCTCTGTGCTGCCGAATCCGACAGAGTAGATCGGACGTTGCAGCTTGCCGTAGAGCCGCGCGGCCTGAGTCGGATCGACATCAAGCGCGCCGGATGCTGCCTGACGTCCATCGCCCAGAAAGAGCACGGCAGGGACACGATCTCTTCCCATCTCTTCAGACAGCAATTCCAGAACTTTGCCGTTGGCCGTCATCGTGCCCTCAGCAGCCGCGCCCGGGGTTTGAACTGTTTGCAGCGAATCGGAAAAGTCGCGGAATCGGATTTCGGTTTTTTTGCCGATAGCCGTCAGGCCTGCCTCGGCCGCCTCCAGTATTCTGAGCAGTGCCTGACGCCGCGTTCCTCCGCCAGGGATATCTTCCGTCTGCATGCTTCGACTGACATCCGTCAGAACATAGAGAACGGAGTTCGACTGATCCTGACTTTCGAAAACCACCAAAGGTCGCAACAGCAACAGACACAATGCCAACACAATCGCCAGTCGCAGCGCTATCAGGATTTTGCGCCAAACGGCGGACAGATGCCGAATGCGTCTCGGGTATCCCAACCACACCACGGCCAGCATTGCCGCACAGGCAATGAGCGTCAACATCCATGACCAGACTGGCTCGAAGTGAACGGACATAGGAAAACATCAAATCCCGGTCGGAGATCGGCGGCACGAAGAAGTCCTAATACGGGTACAGCATAGCAGATCCGGCGACAACGGAAGCGTGTTCACATCCGGCGAGCGGCCTGCGTCAGCTGGCTGGAACAATGCGATACCCGCGACGAGATTTGTCGGATGGACCTTCTTGTCCGTCGCATGGCCGTGAAACCCTGTCGAAGCGAACGGTACTGCGACTCAGGAATCCTTTGCAGCGGGATGCTTTCTGGCGAGGACTCGGACAAGAATGTCCAAGGTACACGGATTTCCGTCAACTCGAGAATAGCCGTCCGTTTCAACGGTGGGTAGCATTTAAACGAATGTGACTATTCGCGCCCAATCACGATCGTATTGGGTTTGGCAATTCAGCGGGCATCTACTTCCTGTTTGGTTCCTGCTCTTCAATAAACTTTTCGAAGTCAAGCTGGTCTTTCGATGGTTCGGGGCGGGGTGGCCATTTCGGTGGGTATTCAAACGGATGCTTCAGAGGCACATCGATCGTCAAGGCTTTCCCGTCGCGTTCAAGATCGAGTCGAACCGTCGTACCGGCTTTCGAAAGTTGTTCTTCAATAGCATAGCGAGACAATTCCAAAGCGGGCGTCCCGTTGACCGCAACGATGACGTCGCCAACTTTGACGTCAGCTTCGTCACCGGTGGAATTCTCAACGATGCGGCGGATGCGCGTGATTCGATCTTCTTTTCGGACAATCCTGAGCCCGCTCGCGTCAATCGGAAACCAGTCGAGCCCGGCCTGCGGCGGATCAGGAACCAGCACACGCCTGTTCGGGAAATCCAGAGTAAACTTCATGTGCCGGAGAAGCCCAAAGCCGACAACATTGGCGCGACCGATCGATGCTGGCACATTGCGATGCTTCGTACCAAACACCTCAACCTCGCGGATTACTATCAATTCCGCCGTTCCTTCGCCGCTTTCTCCGTCACGCAACAATCGAATCGCGTCGTCGGTGGCACAAAGTGAATCTGCAATGGTTGTATCAATGTTGATCTGTGTATCGCACCCTGTGTCCACGATCAGCAACATTTCGTACTTAGTGCCAATCATGCCGCGACATTGTGGGACTTCGGAGCGAAAAAACGAAAGTGGGAGTTCAATGTGAGGTCCGCTTAACGATGGCATGGTCTCGGTCAGAACCGCTCGATAGTTGTCGAAGGAAAGCACGCAGCCTTTCAATATCGGCATGCCGACCAGAAATCGGATGTCATGTCCATATATTTGACTGATGCGATCTAATTCCAGATCAGAGCACGTTGTTACTCGACCAACTCGTGAAGGCAATCCGACAGCCACCATAGGTATATTTTGATATTCCCTACCAACTCGTCCCCCTGTTAACGTACCAATTGATACCGGCTGAGATTTTCTGCCGGCCAGGATCTTCGCGGCCATTGCTTCGGTGACTGTGAAAGTTGAAGCTCCTGTATCGACCACCGCCTCGTACTCGACACCGTCGAGTCTTGCTTTGGTAATCAGCGTTTCGGTATCGCTCCAATTCATTTCGACCTGAGCGGAGCCACACACCGGGATCAGCAATCCCAAGCCGATGCAAGCCTGCGTCATCAATCGGTGCATAGAGCGCCGCCTTTATTCGTGGAGAGTCGCAGCAATTTTGAGCTATGGCCAGCTCCCTGAAGGATCGCCTGCCGTCCTCAGGCAATTGCGAAAAATATCTTTTGCTGATGTGACTGCAAACATGCACTCCGGAGACTACCAGCGAGCAACGCCACCGACTCCAGTGATGTCGTTCCAGTGACCATGTACCGAATCGAACGCGGACCGGTGGAAGAACCCCCAGTCGAAGAACGATCGGTCCTCGAGTTGATAGAGGTCGATAATTGAAGGAGCGGATGTCGGGATCCCGTTTTCAGTCGTCACCGACACATCGACGAACCCAGGTTCCCCAAAGTAGTTCTTTTTCTGGCGTGACACGAGTTTCAGCAGGCCACCAGTGTGCGAGTTCCCGTTGACCACGGAATTAAAAGCTCCGGCCTGAAACAGAGTATTGTCTGTGCCATGCCATGTGAGCAATCCTTCCGCGACGGTGCCGTCGAAAGGAGTCATATTTGGCGTAGTATCGTGAACGTAGGTAAATCTTGCGGTTGCCTGAACCGGACCGGCGAGGTAGTCGGCACTTGCCGTTACTTTGTCGCGGAACGGAGTATGATTTCCGCTGAACGAAACCATGCCATCCGAAAATGAACCGTTGCCACCAAAATTTGTCATGACCACCGCGCCATCATCGAGGATCACGTCGGCATAGGTTGAAACACTGCCAACCCGCTTCGTCGCATGGGCTTCCAGCGACTGTTTTGCGACGCCGCTGTTGGGCGTTTGCTGGAACTTCAGTGTCCAGCTTTGCGCATCACCGTTGGTGAAGAGTTCCGAGTAATTTCCCTGAACGGAAAAAGTGTCCGGGTTACCCGCTAAACGGTTCATGTTTCCATTGAGCGTGAGAGTGCGACTCTGCATGCCCGGCAGGAGCACGAGCGGTATCGTCGTATTCGACGCCACCCAGAAGTCGCCTGTCAACAAATTGATGCCATACGTACCGGTCGAGCCGTAGACCAGTTGCAACGGAAACATGGATCCATAGGGCATGTTGTATTGTGTTCCAATACTGAAAGTTCCTTCAGCGGACACCGACGGCTTCTGCCCCAAGACGGCAGCGATCCTGCCTTGAATGGCCGTTTCAACGCTACCAAAAACACTACTGATCGCATTCGTGTCTGCATCTTCCAGTTGGCGACCGCCCAGATTAATTCCGTTAGCCTGAGTTGAAGCTTGGCCCAAACTGCCGTTCAACTCGCCGGTGACCTGCGGACCAGCATCATTGAAAATCGCGTTGATTTGGTTGTTTGCATTGGTCCTCCCGTTTGCCAACACACTGTTCAACTCGTCTATCGGCGAAACCAGCAGCAGCCGGGACTCCAGAGCCTCAGTTCCTTGCTGTCCACGGCGACGTCGACTCAGCGATGGTTGCAATCCTCGTAAATACCAGCCAAACCAGTTCAATCGAGAAGTTGCTGCTGGCAGCGATTGCTTTCCCAACGGCCACACAACGGACGCAATCACATCATCGGTACAAGTCGCCTCCGACTCAACTCCAGTCGTTAAGTCATCGGAGCAATGGAGCAATGGAGCAATGGCTGCGCGTGTCGCCATCGTTGAACCTTGTCAGACGAAAGCAATGTGGAAAATGTAACCAAACCCTGGTGGGAGTTTGGAATGATGTTCATCCATCAATTGAATTGCAAGTGACTTCCGTTTTTTGTCCTCCTGATGTCGTGTGAGGAATCACAGAAGGTGGCGATAACCGACTTGCTGGTAGATTGCGATTCCCACGACGAGGTTTCCAGAATGGACATTCTTGTCCGTCGCACGGCCGTGAAACCCTGTCGAAGCGAACGGTACTGCGACTCAGGAATCCTTTGCAGCGAGATGCTTTCTGGCGAGGACTCGGACAAGAATGTCCAAGGTACACGGATTTCCGTCAACTCGACGTAGGAATTCCCAGGCCGAAGACATAGAATTTCACCTTGGTGTTGCGTGTGTCGTCCTGAACAACTGATTGTGAGCCCACTGCTATGCGATTCGGTCACATCTTAAAGCGTTGTGTGCTGTTGACAGCGTTTTCCGTTCTGGTCTGCATCGTTCAGGGATTGGCGGTGGCTGATCAACCGAAAGATCTGGCCAGCGCGCTGACTCCGCTGGCATCGGCCTTGTCGGGTCGGATGCCACAGTTTGAAGTGACCGGGCAGGTGTCCGTACCGATTGATGGCAGCACGCAACCGATTGATATCAGGATGGTGCGTTACGATGAGGAATCGTTTGACCTCGCGTTGACGCATGCGGACTACGCAATCGAGATCCGCCGTCGGTCGGATGTGACCGCGATGGCACTGCCAAAGCATGGCACCGTATTCATCGGACGTGGTGCTGTCGATGCGGCTGACAGCCTGAAGCCGATGGCAATTGCGGATCGGCTGATTTCAAAAAGTTCGAGCCTTGGGACAGTATCCTTCGGCCTGAATCTGCTCGCCGTGGGCGACATTGAAGCAACTCTGCGTGGTCTGCTGGCCACTGCCAATTTCATCCATGACCCGAGCAAGGGCTGCTGGAAATCGGGTGACGCGACGGTGACGTGTCCAAAAGAACAAAGCATCAGTGTCAGCGCGAATGACGTGAACGTCTCGCTCAACACGAAAGCAGAAGTCGGTGCTGCTCCATCCGCCGAAGAATGGCCCGGCATGAAAGTGACTGAACTGCCTCGCGGCGAACTGGAACGAACGCTGCTTTGCGGAGTTCGTCGGGCAACGGAAGTGCTGCACCCCGGGGATGTTCTGACGAAACCATCGCCGTCGCCACGCTCGACCGGGAACGGCCGTTTGACATGGATCGACGGCCAGCGTGTGGCGACATTGTGGGGCACTCCTGAAGAGATTGGCACAGCACACGGCAAACTCCTGCCGGACGAGTCACGACGCTGCATTGAATCGGTGCTGTACAGTTTTGGTACGGCAAATACAGTTCGCACCGGTCGCTGGTTCCGACATGATCTGGAAGCTGCGTATGCTCGATTGTCTCCGCACATTCCGGAACGCCACAAGCGGGAGACGCAGGCTCTGGCTGTGGCGCTGGGCATGGAACCGGAGATTGTGCAGGTGCTGAATGTGTTCCCGGAACTGTTTCATTGTTCGGGCTTTGCTGTCTTCGGCACGGCCACAAAGGACGGCAAGCTGTATCACGGTCGCGTGCTGGATTACATGACCACGATCGGTCTGCAGGATTCTGCGACAACGTTTATTGTGCGTGCGGAAGGACAGATTTCTTTTGCCAACGTGGGCTATGCCGGTTTCATCGGCAGCGTGAGCGGCATGAATGCGGAAGGTATCTCTCTCGGCGAAATGGGTGGCCGCGGTGAAGGACAATGGGACGGAGTCCCCATGGCGACGCTCATGCGGCGCGCGATGGAAGAATGTGATTCGCTCCAGGAAGTTCAGGATCTCTGGACGAACAGTCCACGCACCTGTGAGTACTATTACGTCTTTGCGGACGGCAAGACCAACGAAGCCGTGGGTGTGGCAGCAACTCCGGAATCGATTGAATTTATTAAGCCCGGCCAGACGCACGAAAAACTGGGCGAAGGCATCAAAGACGCCATCGTGTTATCGGCGGGCAGTCGCCTCGAAGAACTGCGACGCCGCGTGACTGAGAAGCACGGGCAGATCGACAGTGAAGTCGGCCAGTGGTTGATGAGTCGTCCCGTGGCCATGAGTTCCAATCTGCATAATGTCCTGTTCGTACCGGCCGATGGTGTGCTGTATGTCGCCAATGCAAGTCATGACAAGCCGGCGGCTGAAATGCCGTATGTGAAGATTGACCTTAAAAAGATGCTGAATGATATTTCCGGGAAGTCGAGCGTGGCGCAGGCACCGTAAGATCCTGTGCTGCGCACTTCATTTGTCGTGTTCTTAAAGCCCGGGGTTGACGGATTTGGTGTCGAGTTAGAATGATAATCAGAAAATGGAGCGTTGTGAAATGAGCAAACAATTATCGCCCATCGAATCGCTCAAACGTCAGTTCTGCCTTCGGCGTCTCCTCATCGACATCGCATTCCTACGGTGATGGAGCAGACGAAGTCTATCCCAACGAAGAGGCGACGTATGGCCGAGTCGTCTCACTGCTCCTCTCGCGGACATTTACCTCTCCACCAGAACCGCTCCGCTTGCGGGAACTGCGGAAGGAGCGTGGTCTATCACAAGCAGAGCTGGCCTTGCTGCTCAAAAGACAACAGGGAGAGGTTTCCAAGATTGAACGGAGAAGCGATGTGCTTGTGAGCACGCTGCGCGAAGTCGTCCAATCGATGGGGGCGAAGTTGAGCATCATTGCCCGGTTTCCCGATGGTACAGAACGCGCATTGGAGATCGGCGAAACTTCGTCTGCCGATAAGTCGCGAAAATCCGTTTCAGCGAGGTCTTAAACGACATGATCTCCAAAGGTGCTTTCGTATCATCGACTGGTACAGAATCCGATACGCAATTTGTTGCAAAGCATGACAAAACATTACACAATGGGCTTTAAGAAAGGGGGCAGGAACGAATGGCCAAATGGCTCAGAGGGTACTTCGCACTATTGATTCCTGACGCCTTTTTAAAGCCTTGATATTTGTATACCGGTGGCTCAAGAGAACCAGATGCTCAACACGTTTGATGTCGCGATGTGTGCTGCTCGGGAAGCTGGCAGTATTCTTTCACGGTTTTTCCATGACGGATTTTCCATACGGTTGAAAGGAGTCGCCGATATGGTGACGGATGCGGACGTCGCATCCGAACGGCGCATCGCAGCCGTCATTCGCGAAGCGTTCCCGGATCATGCAATTCTGGGTGAAGAGGAAAACGCAGGCGACATCAGTGCCGAGCATCTCTGGGTCGTCGATCCCCTGGATGGAACCACAAACTTTGCTCATCACATTCCCCACTTTGCCGTATCGATCGCATATCTGCATCACGGCAAGGCCGAGTGCGGCGTGATCCTGAATCCGATTCGCGATGACTTGTATGTGGCTCGACGTGGTCACGGTGCAACACACAACGGAAAGTTGATTCGGGTCGGTGCGCAGAAGAATCTCAACGAAGTCCTGCTCGGGATTGGTTTCGCTTACGATCGCGGTGCGATGATGGAAGCGACGCTGGCCGCGGTCGGAGACTGTTTTCGTCAGCAGATTCACGGCGTGCGACGGTTCGGCACAGCGTCGTTGGATCTGGCCCATGTGGCTTCAGGTCTGTATGGTGCGTTCTTCGAGTATCAGCTTTCGCCCTGGGACTTTGCCGCCGGGCAGTTACTCGTCGAAGAAGCGGGCGGTATCGTGACAACCTGTGACGGTCAAAGTCCGCCGATCAGAAAGACAACGCTGCTGGCTTCTAACGGTGTGCTGCACGATCAATTGCTGCCCATCGTACGTCAGCACATGCTTCCATCCTGAGTTCAGGTCCATGCTCAAAGTCGTCGTTGCTGTGTTAGTATTTCTGGTCGCCGCCGTGGTTCTCGTGCTTGCCATTTCAACGACGGCAGAACCCGATTCGCTGCGCAACGTGGTGAGCGATGATCAGATGGCTTCTGTGCCGGAAACAGCTTCGGGGCCAGATACCGGAAACTCCACGACACAGGGCGTCGTGATTTCTGCACAGCGCGCTCCCGGGACTGACGATCCCCGCGTCACAGATATGCAGTGGATACCCGGCGGACCATTTGAAATGGGGGCATTGAACACCGTACCGGACGAATTCCCGCCGCACGTCGTGGCGCTGGATGGATTCTGGATGGACACGACCGAGGTCACGAACCGAGAGTTTAAAGAATTTGTGGACGCCACAGGTTACGTGACCACGGCCGAACGACCACCGGAACTGCGTAGCATTCGGCCCGACTCAGAACTGGCGAATCTGGAGATTCTGCCGGCAATGAACAAGCCGGGGTCCATCTGCAGCCTGCAGCTTTCCAGTCGTGATGACATTGATCCGCAAAAGGGAGCGTACAGTTGGTGGCAGTATGTTCCGGGTGCCAACTGGATGCATCCCGAGGGAGCAGAATCGACAATCAATGAACGCATGGAACATCCAGTCGTCCATGTGAGCTGGCTGGATGCCATGGCTTATTGCGAGTGGGCTGGCAAAAAGCTTCCGACGGAAGCGCAGTGGGAATTCGCCGCTCGAGGGAAACTCAGCGGTGCCGTTTATCCCTGGGGCGACGACCTGAAGCCGGACGGAAAGTGGCTGCACAATATCTGGCAGGGAGAGTTTCCGATCAAGGACACCGGCGACGATGGCTTCACGCGCACGGCACCTGTGAAGAGTTTTCCGGCAAACGATTTTGGCCTGTACGAGATCACCGGTAACGTGTGGGAATGGTGTGCTGACTATTATCAACCGGAATACTACGCCGTCAGCCCGTCAAAGAATCCCCCCGGTCCCGACTCCAGTTATGACCCGCAGGAACCTGACATCATTAAACGCGTGCAGCGCGGTGGATCATTCATGTGCAGCGACCAATACTGCGTCGGCTATCGCGTCAGTGCCCGCATGAAAGGAGAGGAAGACACCGGCGCATTCCACACCGGATTCCGATGCGTCGTGACTCCGGACATGCTGCAATGATCATTCAGGTTGGACACGTGCGACAAAAGTGTTGGTGCTCTGAGAACTCCATCATCATGCGATCGAGATCGACCAGATCCGGCTGCAGGCTATGGATTGCCGGCCATACCGATGGACTTGAAATCTCCGCAGGAGCAGCAAGTTCAACAATGGCTTGGTCGGTGATCTGAATCGGTTGAGTGTGATCGACAACCTGTGACAG
>JAYUVA010000501.1:0-6040 GCA_043754375.1 Candidatus Kuenenia sp.
CACAAATCTATGGTGAGATTCGGAAACAGATGAAGGTCTGGAGGAACATCACGAAGTATGCTTTCCGATACAGCGACGTGGCCGCAAAGACGAATCCAGGAACACGCGATCGGCTGCCTGGGCTTTGGGACTTTACTGCGATGGATGCACGGTATTTCCAGCTGATCGGCTGGTCGTAATTCAAAGGTTGTAGAATGATCAACTTGGCTGGAAAAGTCGCACTGGTTACGGGAAGCTCCCGCGGGATTGGAAAAGCATGTGCCTTGCGACTGGCAGAGGCAGGCGCTGATGTGATCATTAATTATGTCACGTCGCGCGCCGCTGCCATGGAAGTGGCGGATCAGATTACAGCCATGGGCCGGCGAGCCTATGTGGTTAAGGCTGATGTCGGGGAAGAGGAAGACGTCATTTCGCTGATCGATTTCATTAAGGAAGAAATCGGACAGCTGGAAATTATCGTCAGCAACGCTGCCACCGGTGGCTTTCGTCCACTGCTGGCGTCAAACACGAAGCATTTCCATGCCACAATGAACATCAATGTATTGTCACTCGTGTTTCTGGTGCGAGAAGCATTGCCACTGCTTGAGCGAAGTGTCGGGCGAGCCAAGGTGATTGCCATTTCCAGCCATGGATCTCATATGGCATTGCCGATGTACGGTCTGATTGGCGGATCCAAAGCAGCGCTCGAGAGTATCGCGCGACATCTGACTCTGGAAGTTGGAGACAAGGGAATTAACGTCAACGTTGTTAAGGCCGGACTTGTTGAAACAGACTCCACTCGTCGAATCCCGTATTCCGGCGTCATGTTCGCCGAACGCAAGAACAAGAGCATGGTCGGAGAACGAGAACTGATGCCCGACGACGTTGCCGATGTGGTGCTGTTTCTGGCCAGCCGGTTGAGTGATCTTGTGCAGGGAGAAACGCTGACCGTGGATGGCGGATCCGCAATCCATGTGTAACGATCCTGTGTGAGCGTCCGCCGGGAGGCGTCGATAACATGTCTGCTGATGACTTTCGGACAACGCCCCTTGCTGTTGTCGGTATGGCCTGCCGCCTGGCCGGTGCAGATCACCTGGATGATTTCTGGAGGTTGCTGGTCGAAGGACGGCATGGAATCTCAATTTTGCCACCGGATCGCCTGAACCAGCGGCTGTATTACAGCGAAGACCGGGAAACCGCAGAAAAATCTTATTCTCGAATCGCCGGAACCGTACGCGAAAGCATTCGGGATCACAAAGCCTGCCCGGTTTCGCCGGATGACGCGCTCCGTGCCGATCCCACACATCTGACAATGTGTGAAGTGGCATGCGCTGCAGTGCGGCATGCCGGTTACGGGCCGGGACTCAGGTCTTTACCCGACACCGCAGTGTATGTCGGCAACTGCACAGGCAGTAACCTGGAAGCGGAATTCGTTTACCACAGTCATGCAGAAGAACTGTCACAGCTTCTTCGGGAAGCAGGTTCACAAAAGTCGATTGATCCCCGGGTTATGGAGAAGGCAGTCGCCGGACTGATTCAGCAAATCCGGACGACGACGACGTCCTGGAATCAATCTGCGGTGAATGTAGTGACACCAGTCGCCGCCGCCAAACTCATCCAGCACGCACTGAATCTTTCCGGCCCCGCGATCGCGTTGGACGCAGCGTGTGCATCTTCGTTTGTCGCAATTCATCTCGCCGCAATGTCACTCCACCGGGGAAGAACTGATGCCGCTGTTGTCGGCGCCTTCTCGTATCGTAACTGGTGGGAAATGGTGTTGCTCTCGCCCACACAAACGATGAGCGCTACTCATTCTTCGCCGTTTTCATCCGACGCCGACGGGATGGTACCCTCGGATGGATATGCAGCGGTGATGATCAAGACACTTCACCGCGCTCGGCTGGACGGAGACCAGATTCTGGGCATCATAAGATCTATGGGAGTCTCATCGGACGGACGCGGTAAAACCTTCTGGGCGCCACGGCAGGAAGGACAGGTGGCAGCGATTCGAAGAGCTTATTCATCCGGAATTGATCCCACCCGTCTGCAGTACATCGAAGCCCATGCAACTTCCACTCAGCTTGGCGATGCCACTGAAATCGCATCGCTGACCGAATCTCTAGGGAAAATCGTTTCACCAGGGATTCCCATCGGCAGCGCAAAGGCCAATGTGGGACACACTCTGGAAGCCGCCGGAATGGTGGGTCTGATCAAGACATTGCTGGCCATGCAATTTGAAACGATTCCGCCGGCGATGCATGGCAGGCCGCTCAATCAGCAAATTCACTGGGATCAGATCCCATTTCGAGCCACCACGGAACCATTGCCCTGGCCTGCCCCCCGGGATGGGCATCCGCGCCGAGCCGGTATTGACGCCTTTGGAATCGGCGGCCTCAATGTGCATATGGTCGTCGATCAGGAATCACCGCCGATTACCAGTGGTTTTTCAGACTCCAGTTTGATGTCACTGCCGCTGCCCGAAAACAGGCTCGCTCATGAACAGATTGCGGTCATCGGAATTGGACAGCCGCTCACCAACTCCAGCCTGGTGCGGGAGTTTCTTCAGCTCGCCGGTGTTGCTGTATCAGATACACGTCAACCGCCGACGCCATCGAGTGCCACTGCGGACGATTATGTCTTCGACTGGAGGAAGCACCGCATTCCTCCTCGCCAGATTGCCACTGCCAATCCATTACAATATATGTTGCTGGATGCTGCTGTCGATGCACTTGCAGACGGCAACTATTCCACACGGGAATTTGACCGTTCTCGTGTCGGCACTGTTGTTGGCACGTACTTCACGAGTGATTTTTCGTGCGACGCCCTTGTCGGTGTTCGAATGCCCGAGATCCGCGAATCGATTACCCGTTTGCTGAAACGCGAAAATGTTGCTGACGTGGAAATTGCTGAAGTCATCAATTCCTTCAGGAACACACTGCTGAACCGAAAACCAGCCAGTCTTGACGTCACAGGGAGTCTTTCCAGCAGTACACTGTCATCAATGATCGCAAAGCATCTGGATCTGATGGGGGGTGCATTGACCGTGGAGGGCGGTGCATACTCCGCACAGGCAGCATTGCTCACAGCCGTTGACCTCCTGCACAGCGGAACCTGCGACATGGTCCTCTGTGCGGTGGGACAACGCATGACAGATGTGTCTTTCCAGCACATGCTGGCGGCCGGAAAAGGCCCGGCAGGATGCGCTCTCGGGACAGGCGCGGCCGCCATCATCCTGAAGCGATTGAGTGACGCTCAGAGTGCAGGCGATACGATCAGAACTGTATTGCCAGCTGACATTGCCTGGGAATTGTCGATACCATTAAAGTCACAGACTCACACATCGCGAGGCACGCCACCACGGAGCGACTTTGACCAGAGCATCGTTCCTGTGGCAGCACCCGCCATGACCATGGATCTGGCGGCTCCAGCAGAAAACGCAGCCAGCAGCGTTGGGCCGACGTTGAAGTCTCCGGATCGGCGTCGGCTGGTCCAGCGGCTGGTCCAGGCGGTGATCGATCTGACCGGCTATCCATCAGACCTGATCCTGCTGAACTCAGACCTCAGAGGTGATCTCGGCCTCAATAAAGCTGCCCGGCAATACCTTTTGGACTTAATGTTCCGGGAATTCCCCGATCTGCCCGGACGAAAGGAAAATGCTCCGACAGACTTCGCGTGCCTCGAACAGTTGATTGAATGGTCGATGCGGACTCCATCAGCATCCATGCTGCAGCCTGCAGCTGAATCTGCAGATGCCGTTGGGCCACACTCAGCTGTTAAACCGCACGATGCATCGACGAATTCTTCACAATCGCGGACGATGCGGAGGTACGTCTTTCGCACCGTGGAAGCAACGTCACCGACGTCCGTTTCACCGGTCAGTGTGTTTTCCGGTGCCGCACTGATCCTTGGCCATAACGCGGCAGCTGCAGCGCTGAAAGAAAAATTGGAGAGCCTGCAGATTTCCGTCCATCAGCTGACAGACTTCGCCAGCACCGACAGTTTACTGCAGGAGTTAGACGATGTCTGGGCACACGATCCAGCGCCACATCTGTTCCTGATGACCGGCTGCGATGAAGGCAACAGCGAGAACGGTGACCTGAGTTCACCGGGCAGCAGACCCTATGATGCAGCCGTCACAGGATTCTGCATCTGCCAGCGATGGTATCAGCATGTTTGTGACGCAAAACTCATCGACCGGGCGTCGCTTGCAGCAGTCAGCTTATTCGGGGGAGACGGGGGATGCCGTGGTCTGTCTGCGTCACCGTATCGTGGTGGAATGGCAGGGTTGTTGAAATCACTAAGCCGCGAAACCGAAGGTGTGCTGCGAATCCGAGTGATCGATGCGCCAGAAAATGAACCGCCGAAAATGATCGCTGCCGCCGTTTGCCGCGAACTGGCAACCGATACCGCCATCATCGAGACGGCATCGGTTCGTGGGAAAAGATATATGACCAGACCGACTTTCCAGCCGGTCTCAGAGCTTCCGCAGCGGAACATTCGTCGTGGAACAACATGGATTGTCACGGGCGTGTGTCGTAGTCATATCGCATCTCTGGCTCTGCAGTTGGGGCGACAGCATGGGTTACGACTGCACTTGATTGAT
This sequence comes from Candidatus Kuenenia sp., assembly GCA_043754375.1. Lineage (GTDB taxonomy): Bacteria > Planctomycetota > Planctomycetia > Planctomycetales > Planctomycetaceae > SXXK01. Next base: position 4,583 of record JAYUVA010000501.1, read on the forward strand.
GCAGATCTGCCTCTGGACAGGACACTGGTCGCTCTGACCAACGCCGGGATTCAATATACCTGCCACCAGTGTGATCTCTGTGACAGGACTCAACTGGAAAAAGTACTGACAGCGATACGTCGCCAGGACGTTAAAATTGAGGGCATTCTTCACGGGGCGGAATTGACACTGGCGGGACAGTTTTTGAAGACTGATCCCCTGACCGTCGCAGACCAGTTGCGACTCAGGGTTGAATGCACCGATGCCCTCCTGAAACTAACCGCCAGTGATCCACTTTCCCATTTGATCTGTACGTCCTCGGCGGCGGGAAGGTTTGGTTCGGCACTGCAGACTGCACTCGCGCTCGGCGACGAAATGCTGACTCTGACTTTGCAGCGCGTGGCGGCAGAACGACGGGACGGATTCCGTGCCGTCACAATCCTGTGCCCGGCATGGGCTGAAAATGATGTCATCATCAGTCCAGTGAATCAGGATACCGATGCTGGCTCGCGTGAACATTTGACAGCGATGGACGAAGCGGCTGCACATGTCATTGCAGAATTGAGCACCGACTCCGCCGACACGGAGATTCTGATCTGGCCGGACATCAGTTCCGTCGATGCTCTGAACAGGCTGATGCCCTCCGATATCGAATGTCATCAGCGAGAGAAGTTGACGGATCTGATCGCCGAATCCCCATTAATCGATCATGTTTTTTCGGGAATCGGACAGCAGGGCATTGCTGAAATTCGATTTGCCCCGGATACCGATCCGTTTCTCAATGGACATCTGAACGACGGAGTTCCGCTGTTGCCAGCCGTCGTTGGCATTGAAACCTGTGTGCAGGCTGCGTTCATCTGGAGCGGAGGCCGGTTCGTCAGCCGGCTCCGCAATCTGCAAATCCAGAACGGATTTCGCATGGCCAGCCCTCGCCTTCATCATGCTCGGATACGACTGACCGGCACTCAACAGGAATTGACGTGTCAGCTGACGGGAGATTTCTTTGAAAAGCAGGGTCTGCTGATCGATCCATTCCGTTTGTATCAAACCTGTGTACTAAATATGGAGGATGATCCACAGCAGATTTTGCCCCCGGATATCGGTACTCCGCCAGCATCGAATGCCTGGACAGCGGTATCGTATCCGAATGACTGGCATGACATGGGAGCTGCGGAAAGTGGCACGGTGTTTTACGGTCCACAACTGAGAACTCTGAAATCTGTCTACCACGACGCGCACGGTTCCTGGGGGCGGATGATCGCCCCGCCAATTTCTGAACTGGGAGGTTCACGGCCCGGATCACGCTGGCACACCCCGGCTGCGTTGCTGGATGGATGTCTGTTTTTGTGCGACCTGTTCGCCACGCACAACCTGGGAACACGACAGTTGCCACATGTGATCGACCAGATTGACTTTGGTCGATTGCCGGCCGCCGGTGAGAAATGTCTGGCCAGAGTCATTTTTCGCGGCCGCAATGGT
>JAYUVA010000502.1:0-3475 GCA_043754375.1 Candidatus Kuenenia sp.
TGAAGTTCAGGAGTGCTGCCGAAGTGATCAAGCGTGCCAATGACACCTGCTACGGACTTGCCGCCGCTGTCTGGACACGCGACGTGAAGAAGGCTCATCAGGTTGCCGCAAGTGTTCGAGCCGGGACCGTGTGGGTCAACTGCTACGACGTCTTCGATGCCGCCGCACCGTTTGGTGGTTTCAAAATGAGCGGCATCGGCCGGGAATTGGGTGCAGCAGGGCTGGCAAATTATACCGAACTGAAGACCGTGACGATGAGTATGGGGTGAACCTGCAGTTCCGTAGGATGGACATTCTTGTCCGTCGTATCGCTATGCAACGCTGTCGGAGCGACTGAGCTACGTCGGCGGGTGGGCGAGCGCGGCCAGCCCATGCAGGGCGAGGCTGTCAATAAATGTGGCTCCCGCAAGGTGATGCACCAGTTGGCGACCGCCGCCTCCGGTGACGACAATCGTTGGAGGACCTGGTTCCCCGAATTGATCGATGGCGGCAACAGTCAACCGATTGACAAGTTCTCGCACGGCTCCCAACTGCCCGATGAACAGTCCTGCCCGCATCGCGTCTTCCGTGTTGCGCCCTGGGACGTCGGGAAGTCTGGCAGGTTCATCATCGACGTTAATCAACGGCAATCGGGCGGTGTAGTCGTGCATCGCGTACGCCGAAAGTCGCAGTCCCGGAAGTATACTGCCGCCGCGAAATGTCTGGTCTGCTGTCATCAGGTCAACAGTTGTCGCGGTGCCGGAATCGACGACGATGACTGAGTGATCCTTTGCCAGCAGCCGACCGGCAGCGAATACATTCAGCAATCGGTCAATGCCGACTCTGGCGGGAACGTCAACATCGACCTTGATCGGAATCTGTTGAAAGCTGACAACAGCAGCAGGTCGGCATTCCGCCAACGGCCACGCACGGATCAACTGATCCCGGGTTTCAGGATCACTGCCGGCAACCACTGCCTGAATCGGAGCAGGCAACTGCTGCGTCCGCCACCATGCCAGCAGTTCGTCCGCAAGGCTCGTTGTCTGACACGGCACACACGCCACGATACTTCCGGGATTAACGGAGTTGTCGTGATTGACGTGAAAAATACCAAACTTCGCACGCGTGTTGCCGATGTCGATCGCGAGGACGTTGAAAAGGTGATTCATGGAATTACACTCCGCGCGGGCTGGAATGACACTTTTGGACACTATCTGCGTCAACGTCTTCAAGCATCGACACGCGCCGTTCACGCCGATGGCGAGTGTTCCGCCCCGGTGTTCCCGGCAATTCTGTTCATTCGGTTGTCCCTATTCGGTTGTCCATTTCATGCGACGCAGGGAGACAACCGAATGGGGACAACCGAAGGAAACGCACGAAAAACAACGCAACGGAAAGCAAATGATAACGCTCCTCGAATATGTCGCTTTTCAGGTTTTCAAAAACGTATCACTCATGGCCGCGTGGGGTATAAGTACGCTGTCGGGCAATCAACGCATCGAGTTCGATGCGGAGTTTCGGCAGAATCACGTCGTACGGAAACGCACCGACGGATTCCTTGCCGCGTTTGAGGTTCACATGCGTCGGACCGCACCACAGGCCGAGATCCGCATCGTCCGTTTCGCCGGGCCCATTGACTCGACAGCCCATAACCGCAATCGTGATTTTGTGCTCTTCGGCATATCGAGTCATCTCGCGAACCTGTTCGGCGAGGTCCACGAACGCTTCGTTTTCGACACGAGAACAGCTCGGACAACTAATGATGTTCAGTGTCTTGAGACCATAGTCCACGAAGCTTCGAACGCGGCCGGCAGCAATGTCGTCAAGAATCATTCGACCGGCAACAATCTCTTCAGCCTTGCGATGATTGGCCACCGTAAGCGACACCCGAATCGTGTCACCGATGCCCCGACTGATCAGCTGCTCAAACGCAATCCGAGTTTTGATAATCCCGTCTGGCGGCATTCCGGCTTCGGTGACTCCCAGATGCAGCGGCACATCGGGACGCTTCTCAGCAAACCGGCGATTGACTTCGATCACTTTCTGAGGATCTGAATCTTTCAGCGACACGCAATACCGCTCATAACCGAGGTCATCCAGCAATGCACAGTGTTCCCAGGCGCTTTCCAGCATGGGTGAGATCGAATCATGTTCGTCATACTTCGACTTGACATCGGGATCGACTGACCCGCAGTTGACACCCACCCGCATGGCACAGTCATTATCGCACGCCACCCGGACAAGATACTTCACCTTGTCCTGCCACGGCCTGGACGTTTCATGGTGATACAGGTGCCCTGGGTTGTAGCGGATCTTGTCGATGTACGGCGCGATGACTTCTGCCAGGCGATAGTTTTCCTGCAAATCCACCGACAGATTGCCTGTGACCTGCCGCCGAATCTCGATCAGCGCTTCGGCATCTTTCTGGCTGTCGATTGCGACGCGCACAATGTCGGCACCGGCATTGACCAGGTCGTGAATCTGCCGCACCGTGGCGTCAATGTCCGTCGTTTTTGTGGCCGTCATGCTCTGCACGGCAATCGGCGCTTCGCCACCGATCAACCGATCACCGATGGCAATGGAACGCGTCGGATTGCGGACGATGTTGAGTTTTGTTTCAGTAGTCATGCGGGGATTGTACTGTTGACTGGCGGGCTGTATATGCTCCGTGGCTCTACCAGAGACTTGTCTCACTCCGAGAACCCAACTCCGGCTTCTCCGCCATTTTCTGACGGACTTCACACGGCAAAAGCACAAATGTCCGCATTTTCTACGGCGATCCTGCATTCCGTACAGGGTAGGCTCAACCTCAATTTGTTGGCACGACAAGGCACTAAGCTTTTTCCGCGATCACCACTGCACCGGGTGCCAAAAATATGCCCATCGTCTGCCAGATCGCAATGCCGAGTCCAAACGCCAGTTTCACCATCAGGCTAGTGTCGTCGCTGTGAACGGCTCCCTTCGGTGACGCACTGATGACGTTGAAGCCCGTCTTTTTGAGAAGTTCCAGCAGGCTGCCGATCGGCATCGAAAACCGATGATCGTTGACCGCCCGCTGCAGCAATTTCTGGCCTCGATCAGGCGACAACTTCTTTAATCTCGCACCAACCGTCGCCAGCCATGATTTATCCACGACACGCATCACGAGCAAACCGCCGTCGTTCAGGCGATTGTGAATGTCACTCAGTTCAGTCGCCTGATCCGGCCAGTAGATATTGGCATCCAGCACGGTAATCAGGTCAAATGTTTTTGTCGATCCGTGAAAGTCGCGGATCTTTCCGCAGCACTCCGCCGACATGCCGTGCGCCTTTACGAAATCCACGGCCTGCGGAACAATGTCGAAACCGCAGACGCTGAAACCGACATTCCTCGCGGCTTCCATAAAGCCGCCGTATGAACATCCGACATCCAGCAGCGATCTGCCTTCCGGCTGCACATGCTTCTGTATTTGTCCAAGAATAGATTTGTACATCCGCTGCTTGAACGTGTTCAACTG
>JAYUVA010000503.1:0-2691 GCA_043754375.1 Candidatus Kuenenia sp.
CGATAAACCGCCGGAGGACAATATGAAACGTCCTTCAAATCGTCAAACGAGTCCTTTAGCAAAAACAAAGACCGTCCTTGCAGATTTCATGATTCGATCGCACAGGTGGGTAGATTCCTTTACTTTAGCGGGACGTTCGCAGCGAGAGGAGAGCCGGTTCTCGCCGCGAGAACCTAAAGAGCACAATGACAAACCTGGATTTTGGAGTGCTCCGGCTTGACGGAGCTTTAAGATTCACGCCGCGTGACTCACTTGCCCGGTCTGAAGAGCGGTGCCCTGCGTGGCGGCCAGGGATGATGCACGCTGTGTGATGTGGCCTTTGGCCTGCAGTGGCGCGGAGACTGTTCGGAAGAGTTCATGTCCCGCATCCGCAGCATCGCCGTAGTCTTTCGCTGAAGCATCTGCAGGTGCTCGTTCGCGGTAATCCAGAGCGACGGCCTTTTGTTTTTTTGCGTCCCAGATCACCATGAAACCGCCGCCGCCGATTCCGCAACTGGCTGGCCGGAGCACCGACAGTGCAAACGATGTTGCCACAGCCGCATCGACGACATTGCCGCCTTCGCGCAGGATTTTCGCCCCGGCTTCGCTGGCCGCTGAATGATCTGCTGCGACAACGCCGTGTTGATAGACGTGTGCATTTGAGATGACTTCATCAGCGGCAACGCATTGAGTTATCACACATCCCTGACACAACGCAGCGACAACAATGAACGTCGGAACGTTCACGCTATTCTCCTCAATGTGCGACTTACTTGTTTAACCGCGTGCCCATCGGGCCGCGCTCCTTTGTTCGTTGTTCGATTCTGCTACATCGATCCTTACAGACGTCGGAGCGCGGGGCGATGCCCACGCGGTTAAACGAGATCGATCAATGATACGTGACGCGACCTCTGTCGAGTCCAGCAAACGGAGTTACGAAATTCCAGACCTGGCGTGGCTTTTCTTCCTTTTCCGGATTCTCCTCCACGTATCGGATTGCGTTTTCAATTCCTTGTTCGGAGTCCAGATAGACTTTCCATGCTTTGACATTCCACGGTGTTGGTGTTTCTCTCCGGCCGTTAACGTAACCTGTTAAGGGATGAAGACGTTCAGAGTTCAACTGCTTGGTTGCTTCGCCCTTCAGCAAGCCAACAATGTACTCGACCTTATAGGTATGTCGGGCAACGACAAGATGTGCATGGCAAGGCAGAATTGAGCAGGCCCAAATCGTCAGGTTACTTTTCGTACGGGCATTTCCAAAGCCTCTGCCTGCGGCGCGTGCCTGCAGACCACTGAATTCAACAGCCGGATGCTGCAAACAACTCTTCGCCTGTTGCCGAGCGGCTTCCTGCTCGGAATTCAGTTCCATCCGCGTCAATCCCTTTGTTGCCGAACCAAATCGGAGCAATTCCCATGCAGCGACAAAATCCGACCATGATCCACGCGGATCATTAGGCAGCCAGAATCCGTAAGCGCCAAAAATTACGTGGTATCCATGTATCATGTCGGTACCTCCGTTTAACCGCGTGCCCATCGGGCCGCGCTCCTTTGTTCGTTGTTCGATTCTGCGACGTCGATCCTTACAGACGTCTGAGCGCGGGGCGATGCCCACGCGGTTAAACGAGAATTATCGCTTCAAAAACATCTCATCGACATTCAGCAGTACGTTGCACACAACGGTCATGGCGGCGGCGTTGATGGGGTCTATGCCTTCGGGCAGAGCACCGAGTGGATCGGTTGCGAGTTTCGCCGCGTTGTCCGGCTGCGAAACCAGTTCCAGATGCATGTCGTTAAACAGTGTGACCAACGCCGACAGTTCGGACTCTGACGGATCCCTCAGCAGACAGCGTTTGAAGCCATCGTTGATTTGATCTTTGACAGCACCTGTGTGTTGCAGCATCGTGCGAGCCAGGGCCTGGGCCGCTTCGACGTAGACGGGATCGTTCAGGGTTACCAGTGCCTGGAGCGGCGTGTTGGTCTGATTTCTGCGCAACGTGCAGACTTCACGATTTGGCGCGTCGAAAGTTGCCATTGATGGATAGGGATTGCTGCGACGCCATGTCGTGTAGATTCCTCGACGATAGCGATCTTCGCCCATGCTGGTTTGCCAGTCGGTTGAACTTCCAAACGCGGCCGAGAGCCCCGAATTCGGCTGCGGCGGCTTGACTGGCGGGCCGTACATTTTCTTACTCAATAAACCAGCCACGTGCAACGCCTGGTCTCGCACCATTTCGGCGCTCAAACGCACGCGCGGCCCGCGGGCCAGCCAGCGATTGTCAAGATCCGCGGCTGCTGCCTCGGGAGTCACTTTTGAAGACTGACGATACGTGGCAGATGTGACGATCATCTTCAGCAGGTCGCGCGTGTCCCAGCCGGATTCGACGAGTTCCCGGGCCAGCCAATCGAGCAGTTCGGGATGAGTGGGCGGTTCGCCCTGTGAGCCGAATTCTTCACTCGTCAGCACAATGCCACGACCGAAAAGATGCTCCCAATATCGATTGACGACAACGCGTGCGGTGAGCGGATTCTTATCGTTCACAAGCCACTTCGCGAAGTTCAGCCGGTTCGCCGGTTCGCCGTCAGGAATCGGTGGAAAGACGGCAGGCACGCCTGCGTGAACTTCGTGGCCTTTGTCCAGATAATTGCCGCGAAATTGCAGCAGCGTTTTACGCCGCGAGTCACTGGCAAGTTCCCGCAACACCGGCAGCGAGG
>JAYUVA010000504.1:0-3410 GCA_043754375.1 Candidatus Kuenenia sp.
CGGCGATTTCTCCTGTTGTCTATCGAGTTTGCAGATTCTGGCGGCAGTGGAGATTCGAATCAGCAGGATGCCGGCGCGGAGCAGTCCGAGTGACGCGAAGATGACGACGGACGCTTCCACAACCTTCGGGCTGCCTGAAGTCAAGGCAAAGTTCAGCCCCATCCACATGACGACTAGTGCGGCAGCGACCAGAACCCAGCCGGCAATTTCTCGAATCCAGAACATCATCGTCGGAACTCCGGTAGTTTTTCGGTCCTGCAGGCAAAGGCGGTGGTTTCACGTTGTTTCTTTTCACGAGCTGCCTTCTGTCGCAGTTTCAGACGGCCGCGCACGATCATTTTCAGATCCGCATGATGAATCGTCAGAAACACAGAACGCAGATAAAGCCTCGTCTGGTCGCGGGTCAGTTGTCGCCAGGAGATTTCATTGCACAAGACCCACGCAGCAATCATCCCTGTCAACAGCAACGAATATTTCAGTACGGAAGATTCATCCAGCATCCATCCCCGCAGATCTTCGTTGAGAGTCCGGCGATTCGGAAGCGTGCTCAGGAGTATCCGCGACACAAATACGCAGCCCACCAACAACGCGATGGCTCGGATCGTCGCTCCCAGCATTCGCGGAATCTCTCGCACTGCTTTGCCGGCATCGAATGCAATTTCGCCCCGAAATACGGACCCAATCAAGCCGACGATAGAGCTCAGGGGGCGGCTCGCGGCGAGTTTCAATAACTCACGATTGCGGTTGATGAACATCAGCATCGCCGCAATCAGAAAGACCGTTAACAGGCCGGCAGCGCCTTGCAGAGCGGCGCTGCGTGGCGGTTCCCGGAAGAATAAATCGGCCTGAACGGCGACCAACACCATGACACTGCCCCAGTATTTCAGCGTCAACAGTATAATGGCCGTCAAAAAAATCCTGAGCGGCCAGCCCATCTCCGGGGCCAGCAAAAACAGAATTCCAGCTGCCGATACGATGACGGAAACGATCAAAAGTCCCCCGAACTGTGATGTTTCGTGTGTGGGCTCGAGCACGGTCCGAGAAAGAGATGGATCTGGCTGGTTCATCGAACGCCCCCGGCGGCCATGCGACCAGTGCGTGCCAGCGCCATCTGGCTCAGCACCATATGGATGGCAGTCGATTCCCCGGAAATTGAGACCGTCGCGCCAATGCGCCGCAGTTCAAACTGCAGCCGCGCAGCCAGCTCGCGCATCCGGATTTGTTCTGATGCCAGAAGCAGATCTTCAGCTGACAATGAACGAATGACAGTCGATTCTGCCGTGGGACGTAAAAATGTGGGAGACGGGCAGACAAACGCCACGCGATGATGTCGAGCCAGAGCCATCCTGACGGCTGGCATCAGGTGCGACAGGCTTGGAACGCATTCCAGCAAGTCCGCAAAAACGACAAAAACTTCATTGTCCCGGGCTTGTGAGACCGCGCGAGCCAATGCAGAACTCAGGATTTCCATCCGTGCCATGCCATCGTGAAAACCGCGATTGCGAATCGAAACCACAGGTTCCATCCATGACATCCCGGATTGACTGAGGAAGTGCTGAGCAAAGGTTGCCATCAGCGGATCGTCATACACAAGTTGCAATTGTTGAGCGGGAGACAATCGATACAACTGCGCAATCACAGCCGCCAGACGATACCTTTCACGCAACCTGCGATGGGCCCATGGTGAAATCGGAAACAGCAGGAACGGGACGCGATTGATTCGGTCATCCAGCAGTTCCGGAAACTGGTCCGCCGCAACTCCCAGAGCTGTTTCAACCAGTCGATTCGTGAGTCGATCCGGAATCGGCGCGGGGTTGACGCTGAAGTCTGAGAGCGCCTCGAGCAGACGATGAAAACCACGATCGCCTGTCGCCGCTGGAACACGCCGCAGACCACGTTCATCAAACAGCATCGCTCCGACCGGATCGCCTGCAGAGATCGCCGCCTTTGCGACGCTGGCCGCGACGAAATTCATCTGATCCAGCAGTCGCAGCCCGAAGCCCCCTGTGCGCGTCCCGATCGATCCGTCGATAAACAACTGCAGCCGCACAGGAACTTCAGATTCGTACTGTCGCGTCATCAATTTGTCGCGGCGTGCCGAGACCTTCCATGCGATGCTTTTGGGAGGATCGCCGGCGACATATTCCCGCAACTCCAGTAGTTCCGATCCCATCCCGGACCGCTGCAGCCGATGGATGCCATGCTGCGGCTGAGAATTGATGCGTTTGACGATCGGCTGAGGATCACCGACCTGTTGAAACGCGGGCAACACCCGGAAACTCTGAGTCAACGGAATGAAACGCTCGGCCCTGAAGAATCCCTGACGATCGAGCATCACGATGCGGAATCCTGGCAGACGCAACTGACCGGCCCCCAGAACTTTTGCTCGGTAACGGAACACGGCGGAATGAATGCGATTCCGAATGGTCACGTCATTCTCCTGATCCATGACTTCCATGTTCTCAGGCACGACATCGCGAATCCGCACGATCGATCCCATTCCAAAAATGGATGACGTCAGACGGACTTCGACCGCGACGTTGCGGCCAGCCCACAGGATACCAGTGGGCTCGGTGCGACCATTGACGCTACGTTCGAACTTCAGTTGCCGCAACTCAAACCACACCCGCCAGGTGAACAACAGCCATTCAACGAGTAACCACACAAGGACCGAAAGCGACAGCAGCATGAGCCCGGTCTGTTCCCGGAGAATTCCGAGGTACAGCCCGGCGATTGCCGGCAGCGCCAGCCAGCGCGCGAGTCCTGTCATCGGTGTCGATCCTGCAGAACCGGAACAGAACGAATGATGGCCGCGATAACGCCCGCCACCGACCGGCCATCCATTTCTGCTTCCGGACGCATGATCAATCGATGAGCCAGCACGGGCACGCACACGGCCTGAATGTCTTCATGCGTCAGGTATCCGCGTCCTGACAGCAGCGCATGGGCGCGTCCGGCTTTCATCAGATTGATGGCGGCACGCGGACTGGCACCCAGCGCGAGGTCGGGATGCTCGCGACTTTTTCGCGCCAGGTCAATGATGTATTCCTGCAACTCACGCGATCCATATACAGAATCCAGTTGTTGCTGAATCGACAGAATCTCAGCCGCCGTGGTCACCGCAGTCGGCTTGACAACCTGCCGGCTGTGAAGCTCCAGCATCTCGACTTCCTGATCGCGTTCCGGATAGCCGACATGAATGCGAAACAGAAACCGGTCGAGCTGTGCTTCAGGAAGTCGGTAAACGCCTTCCTGTTCAATGGGATTTTGAGTCGCCAGGACCATAAACGGCTGAGGCAACGGGAGTGTCTTGCCCTCGATCGTGACTTGCCGTTCCTGCATGGCTTCCAGCAGCGACGACTGTGTTCTGGCGGGCGCGCGATTGAGTTCATCCGCCAGCAAAAGCTGGC
>JAYUVA010000505.1:0-10626 GCA_043754375.1 Candidatus Kuenenia sp.
GCCGACTTGGCCAGTACGCCGTCATCGCCGAAAACGGACAGCCTCGCCGAATCAGCCCCGAAGAAATCGGCGTGCTGCTGGACAAGCAAGCGCGATTGAAACCGAACCAGGTGCCCGAGTAGCTCGGTGTTTGCCCGTCATCTGAAGAGATTCTCGTGACACTGACTTTCGTAGCTAATCTCCAAACATCACCCTCGCTTTAAGCGATTCAACTACCGCACAATGAATTCTGGAGAATCAGAAACTTGCTGACTCTACCGGATTCTTTGTGCTTGATGTTTGAACCACGAATCGACACGAATGTTAAGCATTCCATTCGTGTCTATTTGTGTGCATTCGTGGTTCCAGGTCTGGAAACCTCGCTTCAATTGGCCGACACACAGAAGACAGTACAGTCAGGTTCTTTCAATCGCCGCCCGCAGCAAAATCCTGGCTGACGATGACTATTGCGAGATCACCGTCAGGTCCCCTGATTCACCGGTCTTGATGGTCACATACAACTTCGCTGCTTCTTCAGCCGTGGAAGGCAGCTCATCTTCTGCCGCAATGGACATCAACTGCTTTGCCGAAACAAAATGAGCGGAGTGTTGCCCGATGACTTCCACTTTTGTGCCCGTCACGACAATGGCCGTGCCTTCGTCGATTCCAACGCCCACCATCTTTGGATGACGTCGGATGACGGGCAGCAGATCCGGAAGTCGATCCCGCTGTGAGAAATGCTGATCAATGGCCATCCCCGGAAGAAACGCAAACCCACGTTCATAGCCTTCGGCCATCATGACCGAATTTCCCTGAGGATGTCCTCGAACCAGAAATTCCCCCTGAATCGTTGCACCAGCTGAACTGCCGCCGATGACTCCGCCACGCCGCAGCACATCGCGGAACAATTCAATCGCCGCAGTCCCTTCGTACGCATCCACGAAATTCCACTGCCGACCGCCGCCGAACCAGATCCCTGTCGCTGCTTTGAGCGATGATCGGAATTCTTCACTTGTCACTTCATCCGGACCGCGCTGAGTCAACACTGTGATGTTGGCAACGCTTTCCTGTTTCAGAAAGCCTGGGGCCTGATCGCTCGTTTCCTCACGCGACATGGCCGTCGGCAGCACCACGATGTTTGCAGATTCTCCGCCCGCGAGTTCCACGAAACGCTGGACGACGTCTTCTGTCATCGCCCCACCACCCACAATCACGAGCGACCCGGTTCGCACTTCCGGACTGCCATATCGAGGTTCACCAGGATCAACTCGTGATGCCCGCTGACGGGCGGCACGCCGAAGCTGAGTCAGGTCCGCAACCTCGCCTGCGACCAGCCGAAGAACCTCGGCGTCTCGATAATCCGTCTTCGCAAGCACAACCGATGCGCTGTCACGCCCAGTGACACGCAGTTGACGCCCATGTATGAATACAGCCGTTCCCTCATCAATCCCGATGCCCAGACACTCCGCATGCATTCCGACAGCGATCTGCAATCGAGCAAGACGGTTTCGATTGGTGAAGTGCTGATCCACAATCGCGCCCTGTAACAGATCCCATCCTTCGGACATCTCCGGCTGTTCTTTCCCGGACGCAATCATCACCATTGACATGATGGCCGCACCGGCCGAAGTTCCTCCAACCGTACCGCCTCGTTGCAGCAGTCTCTGCAACGCTCCCTCAACTCCGGACTCTGCGAATGTCGTTGCCAACCTTGACTGCTGCCCACCGCAAATCCATACAGCTGACGCTGAGTCAATCGCCGCGACCGTCAGCAAGCCTCGCTCACTTTCCGCGAGCGACGGATCGACAACAACTACGTTCGAAATCCCGGACTCTGCAAGCCATTTCGCTGATGACTCCGCCGCCTCCTTCGGATCGGATGCGGCTTCAGCGATCACCACCAACGATCCCTCGCCGTGCAGGGATTCCTTGAGTGCGTTCGGGACATCGTCCGGCACGCTGCCGCCGCCAACGATGATCAGCGTCCCTGGCCAGCCATTGGCTGTCGGCACCGAACTTTCGGCACCAACCGCGATTCCAGCGCCGCTGAAAATCATGACCATTGTTCGAAGGAGCACAGATGCTGTCACCGGAGGAATCCTGAAAAAAGGACGGCGTTTGATCGAAACACCTGAGCAGAATACACTTCTCCACATGAATACGACACCCGTCAATCAGTGGCATCACGCACATCATGGCCGAATGGTCGATTTTGCAGGCTGGGAAATGCCGGTGCAGTATTCGTCGATCGTCGATGAACACACGGCCGTGCGAACTGCTGTCGGATTGTTTGATATCTCGCACATGGGGCGACTGCAGTTTCGTGGCGATTCCAGTCAGGCATTCCTGAACGGTGTGTTGACCAACGATACTTCAAAACTCAAAGTCGGCGATGTGCGATACTCCCTGATCTGCGGCAAAGACGGTGGAATCCTCGACGATGTGCTGGTCTATCGCCTTCCCGATCGATGGGAACTGGTCGTCAATGCATCCAACCGCGAAAAAATTGTCAGTTGGCTGAAGCATTGTGCAGGCTTCGCCGCCGTGGAGTTCAAAGACTGCACGCTGACCACCGGCATGATTGCCGTGCAGGGACCACGTGCATTAACGTTGCTGAATGAAGCAACCAAACTCGATCTGGCATCGATGAAGTATTATTCGGCGACGGAAATGCCGTTCTTTGGAAGCCGCGGAGTTCTTTCGCGCACAGGCTACACCGGTGAAGACGGCTTTGAACTCGTCATGCCAGCGGCCGACGCGGAACGAATCTGGCTGGCGCTGCTTGAACACGGCACGAAATATGGCATCGTACCGGCAGGTCTTGGTTGTCGCGATACGTTGCGCATGGAATCCGCGATGCCGTTGTATGGGCATGAATTGAATGAGGCTATCGATCCGCTCACGGCGGGTCTCGAATTCGCCGTAAAGTTCAGCAAGCCCGATTACCCCGGCAAGGCGGCTCTGGAATCGATCAGAAGCCAGGGCCTGAAAATGGCTCGCGTCGGTCTGTTGCTGGAAGGTCGCCGCATTGCTCGTGAAGAATCGCCCGTTCAGATCAATGGGCAGGATGTCGGCAAAGTGACGTCCGGCACGTTTTCGCCGACGCTGCAGAAAGTCATTGCGATGGCCTACGTCCCGGTTGCTTCAGCGTCGCTCGGCACGGTCGTTCAGGTCAACCTTCGAGGTACGCTCGTCCCTGCCACTGTCGTCGCCCTGCCTTTTTACAAGCGCATGGCGTGAATGCAGGATGGACATTCACGTCCGTCGAAAAATTCAGGCTTCGTTTCTCCACGAAACACAGCGGAAATCAATGTTCCGATGATTCCTGTGGTTCGCTAAAATCCGCCCCTGACATTCTCCTTTCCTACCTCAGGTTTTTGACGATGACCGACCGAAATTACAGCGCATTTCAGCAAAAAGTCATTAAGCGATACTACGACAACAAAGACCAGATCGACGAACAGCGCCTCAGCGAACTGGTCACGAATCTTTATCTGGCTCCACCCAAAAAGCAGGCGAAAATGTGGGAGTCCGCAGAAGAGCTGATGACGCGCATGAAATTACCCGCCAGCCGCATCACGCATGTGATGGAAACCAGGGACGTTGCGGTGCTGGCAAAAGTAGTGGAAGAACTCCAGAAGGGTGTTATCAAACGCGGTTGAGTCAAATTCTGCGGTCAGTAGGTCCAGCCTGCCGGGCTGGACTTCGGGACTTGTCGCGACCAGCGACCAAAACCGTGTGGAATGAATAGAAACGAAGCGGCGTGTTGGCGACGTTTGTCCCTTGGCGGTTCGAGCGTCGCTCGAAAGTCCTTTCCGGCAGAAAGGACCTACATGGGAATCACGATAGGAATATGACACATCGTCAACTCACCGTGCTTCAGGTTCTCCCCGCCCTTGAAAGCGGCGGTGTGGAACGCGGTGTGCTCGAAGTGGCAGAAGGACTTGTCGCCGCCGGACATCGATCGCTGGTGATCTCCGGCGGCGGCCGCATGGTCGCTGAACTGACGAATCGCGGCAGTGAGCACTTCGAAAAATCGCTCGGCACAAAATCACCGCTGACACTGCGACACGTCTTCTGGCTGCGAAAACTGATGATCGAACAACACGTGGACGTGGTCGATTTTCATTCGCGGATGCCCGGCTGGATCACATGGCTGGCATGGAAGAGCCTGCTCTCCGCAAGACGCCCCACGTTGATTTCGACTGTACACGGCCTGCATTCCACCGGGTTCTACACCAGTGTCATGTGCCGTGGCGAACACGTCATCGCGGTCTCAGAAACTGTGTGTGAGTATGTGCGGAAGAACTACAGTTTTGTCCCTGAAGAGCGACTGCATCTGATCCACCGTGGCATCGATGCACTTGAATATCCTCGCGGTTTTCAACTGGACGACGCATGGAAGTCCGAGTTCTTCCGGCAGTTTCCGAAGACACGCAATCAACCGTTGTTGACGCTGGTCGGTCGGCTCACGCGACTGAAGGGGCACGCAGATCTGCTACATCTGCTGGCCCGCCTGAGAAATCGCGGGATAGAGGCACACGGACTCATCGTCGGTGGCACGGATCCTCGCAAAGCCGCTTATGCGGATGAATTGCAATCGCTGGCGGCCTCGTTGAATTTGTCCGACCATGTCACATTCACCGGCCATCGAACGGACCTGAAACAAATCTACGCGATGTCCTCGATCGTGCTTTCGTTGTCATTCACTCCCGAATCCTTCGGTCGCACAGTTGCAGAAGCCCTGTCGATCGGAATCCCCGTCGTCGGCTACAACCACGGCGGCGTCGCGGAAATTCTGGCTGCACAATTTCCATCCGGCACGGTTGAACCCGGCAACCTCGATGCCCTGACGGACACCGTCGCCTCGATTCTGGCCCGTAAACCACGCCCAGTCCCCGGTCCCAACGTCTTCGAAAAAGAGGCGATGTTACGCAAGACCCTGGACGTCTACGAAATGGTCGGCGGCAGAGCCCGCTGAATGCAATCCGTCTCGGCAAAGAATTTCAAGGTGCCTGTCAACGGCGTCTGGACATCGTAGTCAGGGTGCCTGTCACCGGCACGCGCACCGTCGAACAGCCCCTTCTCGAACTCAGGCTACTATTACTATCAGGAGATGCCGACTCTTGAGGATGGCGATTACACGGTTGAGTTTTATCGTGAGTACACTGACCCGATTCCCGACACGCAGGACCTGTCGCTGCCTCGTGTGAGTCAATCGCTGCCGATCTCGATTCGAAATCAAATTATCGTCCGCAATCCGGAAGCACTCAACGTCTCTGTCCAGCCAGGTGGAGTTCAGTTTTCCTGGAACGGAACCCTGCGGCCTGCCGAGGAGGGCTTTGAGGTCTGGGTCAACGATATTGGACGCGGCGTGGCAAAAGTTGTTCACCAGACCGTGAATGGGCACTCACTGCTTTACGAACTTCCGAATGGTCGCTACCGAGGCTGGGTCGGACTCAAAGATCCCGCCACTGGCATTACACACTGGAGCCCTGCCAAAGAATTCGCCGTGGCCACCAAGGCTCCTCAGATGCTCAGCTCTGGCCCCGTGAGCGCCGTCGAGCGACCGGTGTTTAAGTGGACTGGCAGCAAGTCGTCCAGCTATGAGGTCTGGCTGACAGATCTGGGAACCGGACAACGCATCGTTCTCACAACGGTCAACGGAACAACCCAGTGGACGCCACCGTTCGAGCTTGCTGCCGGGCAATATGCGTTTTGGGTCCGGGAACTGGTCACGAGCGCCGCAGTCTCTCCGTGGTCGATTCGCTTTGTACTCACTCAGCAGGAGCCTGCGGTCAAAGTCACTTCCGGACTGAAACCCGAATTGGATCAGACTCCTGTTCTCGGCTGGGCGACAAAAGTCGGCACCGTGTCGTATGAGCTGTGGATCGGCCGGACCGGTGTTCCCGGCTGCGTTTACCGTCGAACCGGACTGACTGGGACAAGCCATCGAGTTGCCACGCCTCTTGGCAATGGCGAATTCACCGTCTGGGTCCGCGCGGATCTGGGAGGAGGAAAAACGACAGCCTGGGGCCCAGGATATCAGATGTCAATCGGTGCTGCCGTCGTGCTGAATGTCACCGGGACAACGGTCTCATGGAATGCCGTTCCCAGTGCAACTCACTACGAATTGTGGATCAATTACGAAGGTGGAGAAAAGCCAAAACAGGCGCGCATTGTTTATCAGGAAACGTATCTCCAGACTTCGGACACCGTTTCACCGCCACTGCCGAAGGGACGCTACAAGGCATGGGTCCGTGCGGTCCGTGCTGAAGAGGGACATCGTTACTTCGGTGCATGGAGCAGCGCAGCAGAAGTGCAGGTGTCGCAAGCCGCGACACCCGAAGGCCCGGACGCATTTTTGCTGGCCGAAGTGTTCACGGCGATTGCCCTTCACGGCTTGGCTGACAATCCAAAAACGATCCACGCGATTGATGATCAGCACGTCGCCGCGACAGTTCCGCCATCGCCACCGACGCTACAGCCGACAGAACTCGCCGAGTCAACGCACGCTCTGTTCCGCGAATTTGTGGATGCTCAGAATATCTGAGGCGTACTCACCAGGAGTCTGTCGCGATACTCCAGGACCGTGAGGTAATTGATCTGCAAAAACCGGCGGCTAGCGCCTTGCCGCTCACAAACCCTGCGGTAATCAGACAGACTCCTGGCCGACGTCGTTTTTGCGTGTTCAATAAAAAAGCGCTAAACTCGGCGGCTGTTTATCACCAGTCGGAGACACCAGCCGATCAGAGCTGTGTTAATGATCGTGAAGATCACGAACACGGCAAAGCCCCCGACTTCGGCGGCGGCACGAGTGGATTCAGTCACCTGAATGAGGTCGGTCTGGGTCAGTCGAATGATTTCGCGTAGCGAGGCACTGGCCATAAGTGTGCCGAGTGAGGCAACCGTGATCACCGTCAGCCAGCCTGGGCAGAAGCAAGATTTGCGAAGTTGAAACGACCAGCCAATTGTCTGAAATGCCACACCGGCGAGACCGATCAGCAGCCACGGCAACCCGGGATTTCCTGTCAACTGCGACGCGACATTGCTTTTCAGCGTGATCGCATAACACAGGCAGCTGACGACGGCAACACTGAGCCCGATCACCGAGACCTTCGCAAGTCGTCGATCTTCCCTATCGTACAACGCAAGCCAATCGACGGCGGGAATTGATGGTTCGCGGTTCGCATCAAACCGTCGCATCCCCCAGAGCTGCCAACTGGCCAGAATGCTCATCGTGGGGAACGACCCTGCAACCCAGACCAGCAGTCGAAAACACAGCGGCCCCATTGCATCGATCGCTCGGCGGGAACTGTACATCTCCGGCCATGCCGACTGGTCAAGACTCAGCAGATGATTGGTTGTCCAGCAGAATGCCACAAACAAAAACGATGCTGCGACACTCACGGCCAGTCCGCAACGGACAGGAAATGACCAGCGACTCACGGCTTTGCTCTTGATGACGTACAGGAGATAAAAGGCGATCACCAAAACGGGAATCACCATCATCCATCGCCAACCGAGCAGCAAATTGGCGGTGTAGAACTGCTGACGGTACAGGATCTGGACGAACAACAGCGGAGCCACACCTGCGGTAACTGCACCGCTCAGCGCGAACGGCATCCAGTCTCGCAGAATCATTGCCAACGGCTGTTTTGTCAGCGGCAGCACGTCGCGACCCGGAAATATCGTCGCCCACGCCAGCCAGGTACTTCCCGCCAGAACATACGTCATCAGGAAAACATGCACGACCAGCGTTAACACGTAGACGATCAGATAAAACGACAGATGTGATTCCAGGCCAAAGGGAAACATGCGGTCCATTATTGCACGCGCCCCTCTGTTGATCGAACTTCTGCCTGTGAGCGCGCCGTCGATTCAATGCGCTGGGGAATGAATCCTGCGGCTTCTGTTCCGGCATCGTCCAGCCATTTCTGAATGTATTCGATGGCCTTCGGATCGATTGTCTTGTCCCATGATTCAGGCCGGCGCTCGTGAACCCACTGGATGTACTGTACCAAAGATTCCAGCTCAGTTGCGGAACCTGCAAACGGCGGCATGAACGGCTTCGTCTGCTGCAGTTTTGCAATATTCATCCGCATCTGATCGGCATCCCAGGATTCCGTCAGATGAGCCACCGCGTTGGAACCTTCCATCGTGTGACACACGGCACATTGGCGTCGAAACACTTTGGCTCCGACCATGACGGTTTCATTCGGAAGGCGTTTTTCGTGAATGACAGAAAATGGATCGTCCGTCACCGAGCCGTGAGCTCGCAGAGTTGCCACTTCTGCTGGTCGGATGGCATTCGAAAACAGAACATAGCGAACCGTGTAGGGCTTACGAGATCCCTCGCGGACGAACTCGCCGCCAGCCGTGGCCCCGAAGGCCAGCAGTAGCAACAGAGTCGCCGTTGCTCCGTTAATGTAGAGCTTTTGGAACCAAAGACCAATCAGAGCATAGCCGCCGATGGCCAGTGAGGCTCCGACGGAGATCATAAAGAACAGCATCATTGCCGGGCTTCCGCCGAGCACCCAGCCACGGCTGTCATCCGGCATGGAACACAGATACCACGCCCCCAGCATCGGCATGGCCAGCATCGGCATCATCATGTGAGCCGTTTTGTTGATCAGTTCCTGGCGGTCTTCACGTGCCAGATTGGGAATAACGTTGACCACGACGCAGCCGATCAGTGCTGAAAGTGTCATACAGACGATTGTGCGAAAAAGTAGGCTCGGCCAGAACCCCGGATTAAAGAACCCGTCCATGACGGAGTGCGTCATCAGCCAGTCGCCAGGAGTCAGCTGCCACGACAAAATCCCGTTGATCCAGAAAAGACTCATCCACGCGGCAACGGCGTAGAGCGTCAGCAGTGTCAGGCAGGTTCGATCGCTGAGCTGACTGTGGTATCGGTAGAAGCAATAACCAGCGACGATTTCCAGGCAAAAGAACGTCCATTCGGTGGCCCAGATCCAGTGAAAATTGAACACCATTTCACCAATCGTCGCCGCGCTGACCTGAATCGAGGTAAACCAGATGCCGACTCCTGTGAGCGCTCCCAGGACAAAGCTGATGAGCACGAGCACCTTGAAGTAGCCATGCACAAACGTCCGGGCGTTCTGACTGCGGCCTGTCATTGCCAGCCACTGAAAGTAGCACAGAAGCATGCCTCCACCGACGGCAAACTGAGCCAGGAACACATGCAAAATCGCAACCGCAGCCATCACAAGGCCAGGCATCAACGGTCCGTAGTCATTGACGGGATAAATGGGGCTCATGGCGTCACGAAACACTTCGTCGAAGTCGGGACACAAGAACAGCGTTGTCATTCATGCGGGAACACATCCGGCAGAAAAATTGATGGCAGAAAAATGAAATGCAGAAAGACCTTAAGTCCTGGTCTGTCTTTTTCTGCCGCTCATTTTTCTGCCAGTCCCGACGGACTTTTGCAAACAGACTTCTGAAAATCTTCGAGGCAGAACAAGAGATCAGCTTTTAGTTGTATGAAAAAGCGAGACCGACGACGACCTCCGAATTCCTGCAAATCCGGCTTCAGGTAATCTCAATCGTCAGTCTGGAGCTCCAGTTCCCTTCATAAACGGCGCCTGCCTCCGCACGTTTCGCTCGAACCCAGACGCTGTATCTGCCTTTCGGAAGCGATGCGGAAAGACTGTACGATTGAGACGTCAGATTCGGCTCCCGTACGATCTGAATCTTTTCGGGCGGTCCAGCAGAATTGATCCAGAGATCGTACGATGTCGCATCCACAACCGAACTCCATGACAGCACTCCCGCCGAATACGTCAGCGTTGCCGGGGGAGCCCCAATTCGAAGCGATTTGCCGTTGCCGGGTTCGCTGCGAGAACCATCGGCTGCCAGCGCCTGCACGAAGACTCGGTATGTGCCGTTGGGCAGAGGTGTGGAGACACGCAACACCGATGTTCCGCTGACTTCGGCCTGGAACGCAGGGCTGACATCTCCAGCGCGGACGACTCGCACCGAGTATTTTTCTGCCCAGACGACAGAATTCCAGGAGATGACGGGCGTTGCATCTGCCGTCTCCGCCGGGAACGGCAGCAGTTCGACTGCCGGACGAAAGAGTTCAATGGAGTCCGTCGATGTATTGCTGACCGTTCCGTCGGGATAGCGACTGCGAACGTCGATCGCGTATTTTCCAGGCTCCAGCGGCGTACTGAACAGGACCTTTGTCGAAGTCGTATCGACCCATGTGGCCGATGCCTCACCTTCTTTTCTGATGCGGAAACTGTATCCCGATGCACCAGGAACGGCATCCCATTCCGCGAAAGTTATCGACAACCTGACATTTGGTGCCTGCGTGACGTACAGGATCTTCGCAGCACCGGGAACAGTGATCGCCCGCGCACCGGAATACGCCACGACAGTGAGTCCATAGACTCCGGGAGCGAGCGGCTTCAGCCCGTTTGATGCCTGACCGCGGTATGACGTTGTGTTGATGTTTGCGAAGCGAGAGACCAGTGTTCCCGCACCATCGCGAACCAGAACTTCATAAGACGTTGCCCCATTGGCCGCTGACCATGAAGCGTTCAATGTATTGTCCGCCACCGAGGCGGTGACATTTCCAACAGGCGCGCGGAATACTGTGAACAGAAATCGATCTGACCA
>JAYUVA010000506.1:0-14146 GCA_043754375.1 Candidatus Kuenenia sp.
GTCAACCTGCCGCTGGGCACGGCCAGCGGGCTGACGGGCGGCATCGCCCTCATCCAGAACGTCATCGGCAGTGCGGGCAACGACATCCTCGTCGGCAACGACATCCTTGTCGGCACCGGCAGCGTGCTGACCGGCGGCGCGGGCCGCGACCTGCTCATCGCCGGCGCTTTGGCCAGCATCCTGAACGGCGGCGACGACGACGACATTCTGATCGGCGGCACGACCGACTACGACCGTAACGCCACCGCGCTCATGGCCATCATGGCCGAATGGAGTCGCACGGATGCGGACTACGCCTCTCGCGTCGCCAATCTCAAGAACGGCACGAACGGCACCCCGATCTTGAATGCCACAACCGTCCGCTCCACCGTCCGCTCCAACGGCGGCGGCAACACGCTCAACGGTAACGCAGGACTGGATTTCTTCTTCGCCAACATCGACCTGGACATGTTGGACAGAGATCCATTGATCGAGGAACTGGTGGAGCTCTAAGAAGTGGGGGAAGCGGAGGGAAGACAAATCCAAAGGTTTGTCCTCCCTACGGGCCGGATAATAATTCGGCCGGTGAGGTTTTTACCGCATGAAGAAGGAAGAACAAGGACAGGCATTGAAAGATCAAAGGGGTCAGGGTGTGCCGGGGTAAACCGGTTTGGGATAGAGAATGAAAGTATCTTACGAAGAAAACCCAGCCAATTGCTTCGAACACAGGGTCGGGCTCACAGTATGACATTCGGTCTGCACTGCGTGCCCCGCCTGCAGGCTTGACGAAGACAGTGCTGCCCGCAAGGACAGCCAGCTCTGGTTCACAGCCCTGCTGCATCATGTTAACGAAAAGGTCAAAGGGGCAGGCATCTTTGATGTTCGGAGCAACCTACGCCTTCAAAAATTCCTCGATCGCATCAAACCCCTTCGTCAACGTGTCCATTGATGCTGCGAAACTCAGGCGGACGTAGCCGGGAGCCCCGAAGGCATCGCCGCTGACGATCGCAACGTGAGCTCGTTCCAGCAACGCCGTGCAGAATTCCGTCGCATTGGAAACCGCAGGACCACCACCGACAGGTTTTCCGTAATAGCTGCTGATGTTAAAGAAGACGTAAAACGCACCGCCGGGTTCT
Source organism: Candidatus Kuenenia sp. (assembly GCA_043754375.1). Classification (GTDB taxonomy): domain Bacteria; phylum Planctomycetota; class Planctomycetia; order Planctomycetales; family Planctomycetaceae; genus SXXK01. The sequence continues at coordinate 1,116 of JAYUVA010000506.1, forward strand.
GCGAACGTAATCCCGGGAATTGACCGCAGACGTGACGTGACATAGTCCCGACGAACGGCGAATTCTTTGCACATGTCGCCGACGCATTGTTGCGGCCCATTCAGCGCGGCCAGCGCAGCGTACTGGCTGACACTGCATGGATTGGATGTCTGCTGGCTCTGCAGTTTATTAATTGCGGCGCTGACGTTCTCCGGGGCGAGCGTCCAGCCAATTCGCCATCCGGTCATAGCGTACGCTTTACTCACACCGTTCACGATCACGGTCCGCTGCTTCACTTCTTCACCAAATGAAGCAAATGACCTGAACGAGTGACCGCTGTAGATCAGCTTTTCGTAGATCTCATCGGACAGCACGGTGATATTTTTTTCGACAGCAACTTTGGCCAGTCCTTCCAGCATTTCCACCGGATAAACTCCACCGGTTGGATTGCTGGGACTGTTGAGCATCATCAGTCGCGTCTTTGGAGTGATGGCATTGCGAAACTTTTCGGGCGCCAGACAGAATCCTTCCTTTTCGGTCGTTTCCACCATCACAGGTTTCGCACCTACCAATTCAACGAGCGCCGAGTAGCTCACCCAATACGGAGTCGGGATAATGACTTCATCGCCGGGTTCACAGCAAGCAACAAGCACGTTGTGAAGACAGTGTTTGGCTCCATTTGAGATTGTGACTTCGGAGGGCTTCCAGGTGACTCCATGATCGCGTTGGAACGCATGACAGATTGCCACTTTCAATTCCTGAATCCCGGTGGCTGCCGTATATCGCGTATGCCCGGCATCCATGGCAACTTTTGCGGCTTCGCGAATGTGCAGCGGCGTAATGAAGTCTGGTTCACCCACGGTGAATTCCAGCACGTCGATCCCTTTGGCTCGCAGTTCACGCGCTTTTGCAGCGGCGGCCAGAGTTTCAGACGGCTGTAGATTGTTGACAAGTTTTGAAGTGTGCATGGCAATTCGTTGAAGCTGAGTGAAACGACAAATGGCCCTTGCGAGGGCTTTCAGGACACGTCGGGAGTTTACTCTGATCACACACTTTGCCAAAATCGGGCCGTGAATGTCGGCAGAATTCTCAGATTCTGACGGCATTTGTGAGGAATTTTGGCTGCAGCCGCCTGAAAAAAACCAACGAGAACGTCGAATTGCTTCGTTTGGAGAATGGAAATCGCTACCATCCGTACTTCGTAGGAGACTGGGAATTCGATTTTGGGCATGGACCGTCCGTCGTTTGATCCTGTTAAGTCTTGTGTCCTTTGTCCATGTCCGGAGTTGAAAAGCCGTGTCGGGAACTATTGCTCAGCGTAAGTCGATTCTGATTGTTGAAGACGAACCCATCATTCGCGAAACACTCGCTGAATTCCTGATGGGAGAAGGATTCGAAGTTCGCACGGCAGCGACCGCTGCAGAAGCGATTCGAGTCGCACAGGAGCGGGATTATGACGTTGCCATCTGCGATATCCAGCTTCCGGACGGCGACGGCGTAAAAGTGCTGCGTCAATTGCATCGCATCAATCCTGCCATATTTGTGCTTATCATTTCCGCGTACGCGACCGTGGAAAACGCGGTTGAAGCGTTTACCGCCGGTGCCTTTGATTATCTCGTCAAGCCAGTTCGTTTTGAAGAACTGGTAAAACGTCTGCAGCGACTGTTTAAGTTTCAGGATCTGTATCGCGAGAATCAGCGGCTGCGAAAAGACCTGGCGCGAAGCGCCGGTTTTGATCAGGTTGTCGGCTCCAGCGCGGCGCTGCAGGATCTGCTGAAGACCATTCGCAAAGTTGCGGCGACAAATTCCAACGTGCTGCTGGTTGGTGAAACGGGTACAGGCAAGGAACTTTTTGCTCGCGAGATCCATGTGGCCGGTCCGAACAAGGACGAAAAATTTCTCGCCGTCAGTTGCGGAACTCGTCCAGTCGAATTACTGGAATCGCAGCTGTTCGGAACCAAGAACGGCCAGGAAGGTGTCCTGAGTATGGCAGGCACAGGCACAGTATTTCTGGATGAGGTGGCCCAGCTACCCCCTGGCACGCAGTCTGAAATCCTGCGGGCAATGGAGTATCAGGAAGTGACGCCGGTCGGTGGTACGAAAGCCGTTAAAGTTCAGGCTCGGATCATCGCTGCGACCTCACGCGATCTCAGCCACGAGGTTTCCGAAGGCAATTTTCAGGAAGATCTTTTCTATCGCCTGGACGGTGTGAAAATCCGCATCCCGGCACTTCGTGAACGGCTCGACGATATTCCCGAACTTGTCGAATACTTCATCGTGCGAAATCGGGACGCGATGGGCAAGCGCGTGTCCGGAGCGACCAGCGAAACGATTCGCACTTTGATGGCTGCTCACTGGAAAGGCAATGTGCGCCAACTGGATAACGCGATCGAACGAGCTGTGATGATGTGCGAAGGCGAAGAAATTCAGCCACACGATCTGCCTCCGGATCTGCTCGGTGGTGGTTCGGCACTTCCCGATACGGATGACCTGCGATCCGCTCTGCGACATTACGAACGCCTGCATATCACCCGCGTACTGCGGCAGTGTCCTGACAAGAAAGAGGCGGCTCGCCGTTTGAAGCTGGGCCTGTCCAGTCTTTATCGAAAGATCGAAGAACTCAAGATTGAGCTGTAGCAGAGCCTGTGAATACTGACGAAATCAAGACCTGCATCCCGCACCGCGATCCGTTTCTGTGGCTGGACGAAGTCACGGAAATCAGTGACACGCACATTGTTGCGCGGAAAGTTCTGTCGGCGGAGCTTCCAGTTTTTCAGGGCCATTATCCGAATTTTCCGGTGTTTCCCGGTGTGTTGCAGTGCGAAGCCTGTTTTCAGGCCGGAGCTGTCCTGATTTCCCGACTGGTCCCCACCGGCTCCGATGCGGTTCCGGTGGTGACGCGGCTGAACAACGTGCAGTTCCGAAAAATGATCCGCCCCGGTGAAACGATTGAGCTGCATGTGGAACTCACCGCACGCCTTGCAAATGCCTTCTATCTGAAGGGCAAAGTCATGGTGCTCGACACCGTCACCAATGCGACCAAAGTCACTGCACGTCTCGAATTCGTCTGCACCGCCGCAGCCATGGAAGCATGACGTCAATTCCTGTAGCTTGGACATTCATGTCCGAGATCTGGCTGGGAAGCGTCGTATTGTCGTCCGACTCCCGAGGGATATCACTTTCCGTCGCGACTGGGTTTCATGGTCATTCGACGGACATGAATGTCCATCCTACGGTCGCTTGTTCATCAACAACCGCAATCTGTTCCACATGCTATGCCGCGCACCGACAAGGATGCCGGCCAGGAAACCGGTGACATGTGCGGCATTGGCGATTGCTCCAAACGCTCCGCCGATGCACAGCAGCATCCAGAGCACTGCCATTACCAGTTGGTCGTTGGCGATGCCAAGTCCCTCCTGTGGTTGAGTCCGTCCTTTCATCCACAGGTAACCAATCAGGCCAAACACGACACCCGACATCCCGCCGAATCTCGCAGGGACATTCGGCGGACATTTATAAAATGTCATCACCCACCAGTATTGTCCCACGTTTGATACAATGGCAAGCACCAGGATCAGCAGCACAAATCGCCGGGTACCTCGGGCAAATTCGATGCCTCGACCAAGATTCCTCAGCCACATCATGTTGAAGAGAATATGCAGCACGCTGAAGTGGAGGAAGACAGGTGTGATGAACCGCCAGATTTGACCGCTTTGCACGATGGCAGTTAATGACGGTGTATCAAACAGTGCGATATCTCCAAATGGCGTCGCGACTGCAAGTGTGGGCGGTTGGATAAACAGCGCGTTCCGCAATGCTGACAATTCATTATTGCAGGTCGGCGGAATCATGCTCGGGCCCTGCCCCGTCCTTTGCCAGTCAGTGCAGATCAGCACAACGAGAACCGAGATTCCGATCAGGACCATGGTGGCGGGATAGCACTTCCACCACGCTCCGGACCAGCGATCCTGAATCCGCACCTGCAGCTTTCTTGTCTTTTTCTCTTCGACTCGAGCGTCCACCTGCTGTTGTCTGAGCGTCCGCGTGGCCGTTTTGAATTCCGCTGCATCGGGGTTTTGTTGGAACTCGGCAAGGACTTCACGCGCCTTGTCGCGATGATCGTCACTCAGAACCCACACGACCCAGGAGTTTTCTTCCTGAGCGACTTCGGCAGGCATGGAACGGGACAGCAGAACATTCGCCAGCAGATTGGCATGGCGTTGGTCGGTAAACTTGTGAAGTTCGCGCATAAGGTCTTTATCAGGTCTCGTGTGTTCGATGATCCGGACAAGTGTATCGATTCCAGGGTGAATCCGTGAGAGACTTGATCGCTGAATCCGGACAGGAATGCCAATTCAAACAGATTTCCTGAATCTTCAGTCATGCGGAATTCACCACCTTCAACGAATCGGCGACGCCCGCATGCGAGAGCTAAGATCCGAAGGATCATCCGTCGGATCGGACCGATCCGAAGAGGACGCCCTGCAAGACTACCTGACACTGGCCGAGCAGGAAGCCGACACCGGCGCGCGGCTGAAGACCCACGCCCTCCAGCAGGCCATGATGCAGGAACTGCTCACCGGAAGAACGCGGTTGATTTGATTTGGCGGGTTCCACATGGTTGAATTCCGGTGCGACTGCTGAATGCTGATCAACCGGAACGGTAGAAAGCTGCGAAGATGAACGCGAATACAGGGGCGTCTGACAGATCATCCGACGGATCGGACCGATCCGACGGGTTCAACCAGGAAGGCCAGCGGCGGCTGCGGCCCAGTGGGGGTTACCGCAAGTTGCGCAGCTATCAGGTGGCGACCGTAATCTACGATGCCACCGTGTCATTCTGCGCCCGCTTCATTGACAAACGTTCCCGCACAAATGATCAAATGGTTCAGGCAGCTCGCAGTGGTCGCCAGAATATCGCCGAAGGCAGCCGCGCGGCGGCTACAACCAGCCAGACCGAACTCCGACTGGTCAATGTGGCTCGCGCCAGCCTTGAAGAACTGCTGCTGGATTACGAAGATTTTCTTCGTCAGCGGAAGTTACGAACCTGGGCGAAGAATGATTCAGAAGCCCTAGCCGTGCGGGCTGCGGGTCGTCAGGTTAATCCGACGGATCAGCAACATCCGACGGATCAGTCCGATCGGTCGGATCCGGTCACGCACTGGAAAACCTATGCCCGCTGGCTGGAACATGCCGATCCGGCGGTGGTTGCCAACACGCTAATTTGCCTGATTCACCAGACCAATTACCTGCTGGACCAGCAAATCAGCGCGCTCGAACGCAGTTTTGTCCATGACGGCGGCTACAGCGAACAACTGGCCACTGCGCGCATGGCCGAGCGACAACAGAAGCATCCGTCGGATCAGACTGATCCGACGGATAAAATTCCCAAGTGCCCGCTGTGCGGGAAGTTCCTTGCGCTGCGGACGGCTAAAAAGGGCGCCCGTGCAGGTTCGCAGTTCTGGGGATGTACCGGCTACCCGGAATGCAAAGGCACGCGGCCGCTGGACGGTTGAAGAACTGAAGAATATCGGACGGATCAGTCCGATCGGACCGATGATCGGTCTGATGAACCAATTCATGCCGAAGTGGCAACATTGCCGACAGATGCTGAATCGATTACCTGTGCGACATGAGACGTGAGGACATTAAGCGGCCCGACCGTCTGAGGAAACTGCAATTCGTCGCAGGCCGCGGCAGAAGTAATCGATCACGGATGGCACGTCGAACTGTGTGACGATCTCGGCGTTGGTCTGTCGCGATCCGAACGGGCGGCGATCGACGATCGTCATGCCAGCGGTAAGTTCGCCGGTGGTTTCGACATCCAGTGCAACTGTTTCCGTCACAAACTTTGTGGCGTGCGCGATAATTGCGAGGGCGGCAGCCGCAGCGATCGGGACCTCCTCGCGTGGCAGGAACTGACGATTGGCACGAACCGCGAATTGCAACAGGCCGATCACAAATTCACCGACGGGTGTGGATGGAATGAGCCCGCTTAAGCGGTCAATGTCATCAAACGTCAGGCCCGGATCATTGCTGACATCGAGCGGGACGATAATCTTTCCAATCGGTGACCGCATGACAGCGCGCGCGGCCTGTGGATCTGACCACATGTTGAATTCCGCCGTGGCCGTCACATCGCCACTGCGTCGCATGACTCCGCCCAGACAGATCAGGCCGTTCAGCAGCAGCGGAAGATCGGGGTCCAGATCGAATGCCATTGCCACATTCGTCAAGGGACCCAATGTGAGGATCCGAATCTCCTGAGGATGCTCTCGTACCAGTTCGACGATGAGCTTCGGGGATTCTCGACGATTATGCAGGTCCGGTACCAATGGATCAACTTCGCCAAGTCCCATCCTTCCGTTCAACGATTGCTGCAAAGGCATGCCCATGGGAATATGATCGGCTGGCGATTCTGCGATATCGGACTGTCCTACCCGCGGATGTCGTAATGGATCTGCCAGCCCGATCAGGTAGTGCAGATTGCGTGTCGCCTGGACGCCGGAGACGCTCCCCGAAGCGGCTGTGAGCGCCAGAACATCGATTGAAGGATCCGCCAACGCCACCAGGATCGCAAGGGCATCGGCGATTCCTGGATCAGCATCGATGATGATTTTCTGAGTCACGTGTGCTGTACCTTCGCATGGTCTGATGGATTGTCATTCATCACCGCATTTCGCCGCTCACTCACGTCTGCGGGCAACCTGAAAAATGCTGTGTCAGACTATTTTGCATCTTCTTATTTTGCAAGGTACTTGTCGAACCAGTTGGGCAATATCGTCACGGCTGGCCAGCTGCGGCGGATAAATTTCAGTCGCCCGACGGATTCAGCAGCTGCAGGATTGCCTGGGCATAGAGACGATGCCCGAAGTCGTTGGGATGATTGAGCCCATTACCGGTAAGATCCAGCTCGTGCTTGTGCTGACTTAAGTAGTCCCAGACGGCAGTGACGTCGGCCAACGCGACGCCGGGTGCGACGAGGGCTTTCAGCTTGTCGCGGTAGAGAGGAAACATTTCGCGCGGAGTGTGAATCCATTCGCGGTTACCCAGCATCGTGGCGACGAGCAGGATTTCGGTTTCCGGACTTGCGGCCTGCACACGTTCGATGATCATGCGTGTTTGATCGGAATACCAATCCGGATCTTTGCGTCCGACATCGTTCATGCCGTAGGCGACGATGATCAGGTCAGGCTTTTCCAGGAATTGGTTGTCGAGATCCGCGATACCATTCGCGACGCTCCAGCCAGCGACTGCGCGATTTCTGAGTGTGACGTCGCTGTCAGACAGGACGCGCAACTGAGCGGCCACCAGATCCGGATAGCCTGGCTGAAATGGCGGTGCGGCCGTCATCACGGACGCATCCAGGCCCGTTGAGATACTGTCGCCGCTGATGCCGATTATCAGCGGGGATCCGGCCCTGAGTCTGGCGATGGTGAGTGGGAGACTTCCGTAGCATGGTCCTGCAATTGCCACTTCATCGTCGGTATGTTGTCGGATGTAAGTGATTTCCACATCACGATCGTGAAACCAGCGCCCCGGTCGGTAGAGCAGATTCTGTTCTGGATGCCCGACGCGATGTTTGTAGCTGTGCGGCGAATCGTTTGGCGGAAACAGATCGGTTTCATTGATGAATTCGACGGGTTCCGGATGTTCAAAGCGTATCGTGCGTGTTCCTGCAGCGCCGTACGAAACGGCAGGCGGAGCAAACTGATGTCTCCCGTCAGCAGTTTTGATCTGCAGAACGTCTTTGTGGAAGAATGCGAGATTCACGTCGATCGGCCCACCGTCAGCAGGACGTCGAAGAATGCAGCTTTCGCGATGGACGATGTCTGAGTTCCAGACTGGTGACAACAGGTGCAGATCAGGGAGCAGAAAGGACGCTGCGTCGATGCCCGAAGGTGATTCGTGCAGTCGGCTGGTGAGGACATCGTACCACAACGCAGCAGCTCGACGTTGCCCGATGGCGCTGAAGTGTCGGCGGGAATTCTGATCACCACGGTTGTCCCCGATGAGCGTATCAGTGTCCGGACCAGTTCCGAATCCCTGGATGGCGCAAAGTTGTTCGGTCGCCTGCCGAATGCGACCTTCGCTTTCGGGATCATGGTAAACCGTTGGATGATGTGTAGATTTCGCGAGCAGCCAGACGGGTTCAAATCCCCAGCTTCGAACGGCTGATTTGCGGATGGCCTGCAGATTCGCGACGTACGTTTCAATCGCTGTTTTTGCAATGACGTCTGATTCGCCCTGCTGCCAGAGCACCGCGCGGAATCGACCGAGCGCCTGACCGGCTTGCTGCAGACGTGGATGCAATGTTCCGTCCGGCATCCATTGTTGAGATGATGTTCCGCCGACGGCGACGTTGGAAAATCCAATCGGCACTTGAAACTGGTGCAGCAGTGAATCACCCAGCGCGGGCCAGATCGAACCGCCATCACTGCCATCAGGTACGGGTTGCGGATCGTGTGCCACAGCCCAGGCAGAATTCGCAACATTCAGAGCGGACACTCTTCCCTGTGGATCGCTGATTCGAAGACGTTCTTCGTTGGTGTTGGTGGCATAAGATTGCCCCGCCACGATGAAAACCTCGCCGACTCCGAACGGCTGCACCATGCCGAATACGCGATGTCCGGCAAAGTCTTCAGTCGTGGCCATTTCCAGGCGATACCAGCCGCCCGCAGGGACGATGACCGGGAAATGGAACGCGCCGTCCTGCCGATTCAATCCAGCCGCAGAAATCGATGTCCAGTCTGATGACTTTCCTTGTCCGACTTCCATCAGCACGATTCGATACTGAAGCATGGCGGTGGCGGGCATTTCCGCGGGCAGAGTTCCCTGGACGGTGATCTGAGCGTAGCCAAAAGCTGAGTCGCCGGGATGTGCGTTCACCGCGTTCTTCGGGTCAAATCCAACTCGTTGAATGACCTGCCAGGGAGCCGGGGTTGTGATCGTGATCGAAGAATCTACCGCAATCGCCTGATCACAAACGTTGCTCGTGAGAATCGTCGCGGTCAGACAGGAGAGCAGGATCGAATATTTGTTCTTCGAACATCGACTAAGCCACGTTATTCCGTCTGTCATCACTGAACCGCCTCTGTTCCACGCTCCGGCACTCTGCATCAACGCCATCGTTGAATTTCAGGCAGACTCGACAGAGCGAATCGGCACAGAATACTGAGGTCAGGTCAGCGTTGCCATCCAGTCACGACTCAACCAGCGTATCGCAATCGTCGGATCTCCCGACCGAGTGCGTTGCCGAGCGAGGCTTGAAGGCAGCAGCAGTGCGGCTTTTACGCTGTCTGCGAATGCTGTGGATTCGCAGACACAGTTCAATCAATGCCAGTGCGACGCAGGTCACCATAAGCCAGTTGAGCATACTGAACTGAATTGCCTGCATCAGATTGGCGAAGAAGACAAGGATCGTCACTGCGATAAGTCCCGCGATCAGCATTGTCCGCACAGCCACTTTCCCTTTGGCTTGCCGCCGATCGTGTGAGAGCACCGCATTTTCAACCGACTGGATCGCTACGGCTCGGAACGAGTTCATGGATTCTCGAATGGATTTGACATCGACCGGCGTGCGTGGCTTGGCCGGCAGCAGCGGATTCTCAGCCTTGTCCGCCGGAGTCCGTTCATGGTTGCTGTCAGGGTTTCCTGCAAGCTCTCCGCCGTGCTTTTCCATGTAGGAGTCGAGGAATGACTTAACCGGTTTGCGCGCGGGCTCAGGAGTCGGTCGTCGATCCGAGCCGCGATTCTGGTCGGTGGTCGTGCGCCGATCGAGCAGAATGTCGTCCGGTGACGTGGCGTCCGGTGATCGTTCGAGCAGTTGCGAAAGGTAACGTTGGATCGAATCAAGATGTGAATCTTCGGCTTCCTGATCGGTATCTTCAGATTCCGCAGTCGCTGGATCGACTCCAACCTCAGACCGACGTGCTGTAAATTCGTTTTCTTCAACCGCCTGCGTGGCAAACAAGTCGGCCAGTTCGCTCCGCAGGTTTTCAGATTCATCCAGGGTCTCAACGGCTGAGGCTCCTGGCTCATAGACACGGCCCGCTGCGGATCCCGCGTTGCTGTTGCAGGCTATCAGTGTCGGTGTGTTGCCAATCAATTCCCGTTCGAGCCGCTCATGAGCTGTCATCAAACCGGAACGCACGTCTGGCTGAGATTTACTGTCTTGTGAAATCTGCGGCTGCAAAGTGACGTTGTGCTTTGGTTGACGATCTGGCGCGGCGGGGGTTGCGAAATTGTCAAATGAATCGACAGACTCTTCGTAGTCAGTGTGATCATCGGAACCTGTCGATTTGTTGCAACCTCGATTGAATGCGTAGAGTTCATTTTTCAGTTGCTCGATCAACCGATCACGGGAAGCCAGTTGGTCTTGCAGCTGACGGATCAAGCCGGCCTGATCAGCAGCGGCATCGGATTCGGGCGATTGAATTGTCGTCTGAATGGACCGGACTTTGTGGTCAGACTCTGCCTTGAGCGGCAGCGACGGATTCACGGCAGGCTTCGCAGTTTTTTCTTCAAGGACTGCTTTCCGAGCTGCTGAGGCACGCGACAATGTAACGGCGGCGGCAATGCAGGACATTACAAAGACAATCAGGGCGAGGAGCGACAACAGGATTCCTCGCGACCCAGACTGGACCTTTGCAGCTGGCAGCGGTGATGGCGTTGATTCAGTCTTTGTGGCAGGCGATACGTCGGCAGGCTTTGAATCGATGTCCTCAATTGCGTCAGTTGCAGCGAGCCAGTTCCCGACTTCGACGACGTCAATTGTGTCCAGATTCACGATCGGCACGGCAGGTCTTGTGATGACCGAATTTGCATCGGTGCTTGTGACCGCGATGTGTTGTGTGTTACTTCGTGTGGAGTTTTCTCCTGGAATCGATGCCTGTGCGGTGACAGGCATTGGGCGAAGCTGCGGAGTCTCGTTGAAGACTGACACGACGACGTTTGCTGTCGCTGAAAGCCCAGCCGGGTTTTCAGCCAGGATCACCAGTTCGTGCGTTGAAATCATATCGAAGTGCCGAGCTGCAGCACCTCGCAGGCTCAAAGTGCCCGTGTCGGTATTGATTCGGAACACGTCATCTTCATCGCCGCTCGCGATAAAGTAATGCAGATTTTCGTTGGATTGACGATTGAAGGCAGCGACCGTTCCGAACGCTGTTTCAGAATCATCGAGCAACTGCACTGCCAGATTGTCGTCAAGAAGTTCGGGTGGCTCCGGCACGTCACGTATCTGGATCGTGATGTCAATCGTCACGGTGCCCGTCGAAAGCGATCTGAACGCACCAGTTGGCAGTCCGTCTTCCAGCAGCCCGGCCGAAAATTCCTCCAGAAAATGATCCTGCTCCGCCAGGTCTTCATCTGCCACGACGAGGAGCCGAATTCTGCGTTGCCTCTCGAAATCTAACTGATCGTCACGATTGATGCACACGGAACCATCGTGCGCGTCCACGGTGAACACCGCACTGTCCTGTGGCTCGGCAATCCGGAAATTTTTCAGCGTCAGATTGTGGTCCAGTAATCGTGCGACACGAGTTCCTGTCGGGAGGTTCTCATGCACTTCGTACGTCGCGAAAACACGGCGGTTTGATGAGGCTGCTGCATCTTCGGCCTGCAGGGCCGGCATGAACGTCGTCGTCAGCATGGTCAGCAGCGAAGTAGTGACAACAGCAGCCAGACGCATTTTGGTAGGGACGCCCAATTGAAGAAATGGTGACTGCGACATTTGATTGCTTGCCTGTCAACGGTGAAGTCTCATGGAACCACGTGGGAATTATTCGATGCAGGAACCGAACGGGTGTAGTCGCGGATCTTTGTGGAATAGGGAGTGAGAGGCTCCTGCAACACCCTATGCCACACGTTGCAAAATGGCCCGAAGTGATGCTCCTGAGCGAATGCCAAATCGCAACACACTGCGAGTCTATTCCGGTTGCACGGGACTTGCGGATGGCGACAGGTTGAAACGCCTTATCTAAAAATGCCGATTTGTGCCTGTGCTGCGAGAATTCCTGTAGGGAAATGATCACTTGCTTCACTACGAACTGCACAATCGTTCTGTTGCAGGCAATTCATTTATGTGGTTGATCTGGCTCCGGCCTGCCATCTTTGACGCCTTTGCACCGTTCCGTCTGTTGCTGCCGACAATTCTGGCCGATTCAAAGACTGGCTGTCGAAAAAAAATCAGGGTTGCGATTGGGATCACAGAATGCCTGATTCGCCAGGGATGGAATTAACAAAAGGTGACATGGATGTCCGGCCCTCAAAACTATCACATGCAGTCCTGGTATTCCCGGCACTTTCTGATTGCTGTGGGCGCTATCACAATCATGGGCTGTCAGACGGCGACGTATCGCAGACATCCACAGCGATCATGTCAAACGCATTCCAGTGCGACCCGGTCATGGGCCGCAGCGAACATTCCCCAGTCTGAATTGACTCCATCTGCGTCCGGAAGACCGCAATCCAGTACTGATGAACCGACTGGAGCGTCATTAACTGCCACTCAAAATGCGAGTCCCGTCATCCCTTCGGAAACCGACGTCGCTGAAATGTTTCGTCGATTACGCGGGAAACTTCGTGCTGACGACAATGGTGCAGTCGTGGAAGCCGACTTTTCATACAGTGATATCACCGACGAAGCATTGGTTTCGATTGGCATCTTTCAACAGATCAGGGAATTGGATCTGACGGGGACGGATGTTCACGATGAATCACTTGCCGTCCTGCAGCAACTTCCGAATCTTCAGTCCTTGAAACTCAAGGGCACGCGAATTTCCAATGCCGGATTGACGTCACTCGGTCAGGTTGCTTCACTGGTTCTGCTGGATGCTTCATCCACGGCCGTCACAGACGACGGACTGGCACAGGCGTCACAATGGACCAGTCTGAGATACCTCTCACTGAACAATACTGCAGTCACCGATGGTTCGATTCCGCATCTGACGTCTATCAGGACGCTGAAGGGTTTAAGTCTGCTGAATACGAGCGTCACGGCAGAAGGCACTCGATTGCTGAAAGAAGCGCTGCCAGACTGTCTGATCGTGACT
>JAYUVA010000507.1:0-5738 GCA_043754375.1 Candidatus Kuenenia sp.
GCATGACGTGCCCACGCGCGGTGCCGACACGACACAACTCGTTCACGTACCAACTATCGTGATTTCCAAAGACACCGATTCGCATGGTGAGATTTTCGTGGTGTGCCTGCCAGTGACTTGTTGATTTAGTGATTCAAGCAGGGTGTGTGCAGCGCCAGCGGAACACACCAATTTTTCACGCCTTCCCAAAAATGGTGCGTTGCGCTTCGCTTCACGCACCCTACGATTCAGTCAACAGACTGCGGCATCGGCAGAAAGGAAGGCAAACGCATGATTATTACATTCCAAACGAATCGCGGAGGAGTTCCGGCAGCAATGTACCATACCGAAACGAACGCCCGCTCTGGAGATTGTGAAAGACGACAACGGCTGGGCTGAACAGCGCCGCGTCCATGGCATAAAAATCATGATTGGCAGCTTTGAACAATGAAAGAAATGTCTGGCCATGCGACGATGAAGAGTTGGAAGGCACTTTTGCTCCAACGGCTTCGATGGCGTCATCGCTGCAACGCACCCACAGGTTGACCGTGGCTCCGTACAGGATCGAATCGTTCGTGCGTCCAATGCCATGCAGGTCGTTCTTTGCCACCGGCGGCAACGGCGCGGTTCCGGTGCCGCTCACGATGTGTTCGCACGGAAAGTGCAATTCGTGCAACTTGTGCAGAGCCGTCTCGATCGATCGCGCGACGACCTGAATGTTTCCCGCCTGCGATGCCGTCGGGGCCACCGCCAGTGTCAGCCGACATTCTGCGGGCAACGATGCACGAATCAAATCAATTGCCGATTGCGACGGCAACGAACCGGATTCCAGCACGCCGACAGCCAGTTGTCCGTCTTCGGTTTGCGGCAGATGCTGAAAAATTTCTTCCTTGCGTACGACGGCGCGCATCGGGCCGGAACCCATCGCAAAGTAATCCGCCGAAGCAATTTTCCAGCCCGCATATTGGCTCATCAGACAGGCGGCGACCGGATCGTCGGTTCGCACGAAAACCTGCGGTACGTCGGGAAGTCGTGAGTCGGACTGCGTGATTTCCACATCCGCCATGCCCGAGAGGCAGATTTTCGCCAGCAGAACGCCCGCTTCCAGACCGCCTTCGGACGAGACCCCGAAGTCCAGCACGTGAACTCCGCCGTGTTCGCGGATTCCAATTCGCAGGCTCGTGGCACGAGACTTTGCGAATTCCGTTAAATGCGATGCACGCTGATTGAGGTTTCGAATAGACAACTTGGACGGCTCCTGAATGTTCACGTTCATCGCATCAGGATGCACATGAGTTCTGCTGCGGCTGCTCGGTTTCGAAGAATGCCGGAATGCGTCGCAGACACAAAAAATTCGGTCTGTACACGCGGGATATGGGCACTCGGTATGGCGACGACTCCGTCGCCCCAATGAGCATCCGGGCTCAGGAAACCGATCCCGATGATGGAATGCTCCGAAACCAGATCTGCACTACGCAGCAGGCTCGTGGCCTGCATAATGCTGTTTCGCGGCGAGAGATGATCAATGCTCGTTGCCGGTTGACGAGCGGGATTGCGAATCAATCCGGGGTTTCCCTGAATTAAGCCAACATACTCGTCCTGCAACTGCTGCGGCACATCGATCAGCCAGCGACCGAATTTCCCCAACGGCATTTCGCTCCAGTTGGACCCATGATGCGGCGTCGCAAGGTAGACGACCTTCCTGACGAATGGCACCGGTTCAAATATGAAAGCTGACACGACTTCGTCCGGCAGTGGACCCGATTCAAAAACCTCGCTCAGAGGTTTGTCCGAAACCGCGTGCCATAGCCGATCGTCGCTGTAACTCACCAGCAGCCGTGCGATAATTCCTCCCATGCTGTGCCCGACCAGAACCATCTGATCAAATGCCTGATCACTGCTGGCAGGATCAAGGATGCTGCGAGTCAGCTGCAGCTCTTTCCGCAGATCGGCCGCCGCTTTCAAATATGAGTTTCCTGTCGGATACTGATAGACCCAGATCTGGTATCGAGCAGCAAGATTCGGGTCCGACCGCAACGCGGCGATCATCTCTTTCCATGTCAACGAATCCGACGCAAGACCGTGAATCAAGACCAGCGGAATGCGGCCCGGCTGATACGGTTCCAGTAAGTACAGTCCGGTCGCATTAAACTTAGACGGAGTTCTGAACGCAGTCCAGTACTCCCGCTGCGGCGGCAACGTGCGTCCATCCAGTGTTTGAGCCGCCTGAAACACAATTGGCAAAGTCGGCTGGTGCCACGCACAACCACTCGCACAACCACTCGCGCAAACCAAGAACAGGATCGGCAGCAATTGCTGGAACCTGCAATGTACGCGCAGTCGTTGCGGGAAAGCTGAGAACATAAGACAGAAAACTATCCGCCACATGGTTCACGATGGAGATTTGGCCTTGCTGCAGAGGATTGGAATTCTAGGAAGACGACTAAAATGGGGGAAGTTGAGTTTCGCCGTGCTTTTTTCGCGATTTGGGTTCATATGTTCTGCAAATCAATTGAAACGGGTTGTGAATTCCAAGGCCGGTGCGGCACTTCGCCAGTGGAGAGCGCGACGATCATGCCGACGGCGACCAGTAGCGTGGGAAGCGCGATCACTGCAAATACTGGAGCGGCGGCGATACGGCGCAGCTTCGTCCCCTTACGCCACTGTCGAATACCGATTCCGGCCGAACACACGCTCAACCATGCAAATCCTACAACAATTCCCAATCCAAAAATCCGATCCTGCTGGATCGACTGCCGAATCTGCCGCACAGCCAGCTGATCGACTGCTTCAGGAAATTCAAGCAGAGCATAACGAATCTGAAACTGTTGGGGTCCCTCAGTTTCAGTTTCCAGCGTTTCATCACGATCGTAAGTCTCGACAACAAATTTCCTTGCTGTCGCCTGCGGCAATTCCAGACAAACAAAGTTCGCCTGTTCGTGCAAAGTTGAGTTCATGGTGGCGGTCACGTTCTGGACATGCGTTGCCAGTGCTTCGTTGATCGCGACGGTCAACAGGACTTCCCGATCATCGCCTGCGAGGATCGGTTTTGTCTTTACCACAATTCTGCGACCGTCCGTTTCGTCCACCCACCTCGGAGTCGCAGGATTTTCCGGCTGGATTGTGAGTTCACTGGCAGCCTCCGCCGCCGGCGCAACAGGACCAGCGAATGCTGCAGTGGATTCAACACTCTCCACGAACGCGACTATCGAATTGGCAATCGTCTTCAGTCCGCCAGCAGCCAGTAATGGATTGACCGGAACGGTCGATCCCACCGGCGGCGTGAGCGGAATCAAAGCGTAGGTCTGACTAATACTTCCTGGGAGTTTGGAATTGAACGACTTGAGCAAGTCCTGACCGGCTGCCCCGAGAATTTGTCGGACCATTTCATCTGACGGTTGAATGACGACGACATCGCCGTTGTCCGATTTCGCAGCTTGTCCAAAAATTGTCGTCCCCTCCTTATCGCCGACTCTTTCCAGATTGGAACTCACGTAATGCCCGATCTTCGACACCAACTGATGCAGTTCCGTCTTGCTCGCTTCGATGAAAGCCGCTTGCTCCGCCGTAGGATCGACTTTCGTGCCCGTCGTCGTCACCAAAGAATCAACCACTATCGCCTCAACTCCTGCGTCATCCCCAAGCTCAGGAACCTCAGCAAGGACTTCTTCAGCGTGAAGCGTCTGTTCCTCTTCAAAAGCATTTGCCAGTTCCTGAGCTCGGGCTACCTCAACGCCTCCCAGCGACGCTGCATGCACCTGACTGCGCAGTTTGGCTACATGCCGCGTTGACTGTGTGCGGACAAAAAACAGCATCGCAACTACCCCCAATCCGACAAACATCGTTGCTGTCACGACTAGCGCCGTCACGACCCCGGACCACGCTCCTACCTTCGCCGACGGCTGAGGCTTCCCGCGTCCCAGCAGCGCATTCACGAGCAGCGATATCAGTTTCAGCGCGCCGAGGCCGATTGCGATCAAGACGAGCCCGGCGAAGATCACGCCGAACCATGAAATACCGATCGTTGTCTGTTGCATAATGTCACGTTCCAATCAACATCGGAGTACAGCCTTGAGGATGCAGACACGGTGGCATCATTCTCAAATTCCTGAAGCCCCGCCTCGGAGAGTCGGGCGACTATGAGCCACTACATTCCATGACCGGCAGTCGCCGGAATTGATACAACCGGGTGACGCACCTGTGCCAGGATCGGGCCTGCCTGAGCAGAACCAGGGGCTGGTGCCAGCAATCGATCTTCCTGGGGAGTCCAACCGGACGACAACTGCACAACCGCCGAAATTGCCAGCGCCCAGATCGCGCCTAACTGTTCCGGAAACGGCATCACTGCTGACAGCACAACACCCAAAAACAGCGTGACAAGCGAGGACGAAATCCGAAAGCGTGACTTGCGAAAACTGTCCGCCTGCCACCAC
The DNA here is from genome assembly GCA_043754375.1 of Candidatus Kuenenia sp. GTDB lineage: Bacteria > Planctomycetota > Planctomycetia > Planctomycetales > Planctomycetaceae > SXXK01. The sequence goes on from JAYUVA010000507.1 coordinate 4,413, forward strand.
CAGCGACGAACCAGAAACAACAATCCAAAGAACATCATAAATCCCGCCATCGTCGGCAGTCCACTTTCCAGTATTTGAATCCGCCCAATATCTCCGCCATTGAAAACGCCGTCGCCTTCTGCATGCAACAATGGTGTTTCATTGAGCATCAGAAACCGTTGCAGGACGGCCGCAACAGCTCCCACACCCAAACCCAGACTCCCCTGGACCAGACGTCGCACGAATGTATCACCCGGGCGACCTTCCCACATTTTCGCAGGCACAATCAAAGCCCATGACGAGAGCAGTGTCACAATTCCGAAGAACGTCACATCGGCAGGATTCGGAAGCATGTCGGTTGCGAGATGCACGGCGGTCGTCACCAAAGCCGCTGCGGCCAATGCCATGGACAATGAAGTTGTGATATCAGCCGCCCGCTGGCCACCTGGGATTTGCCGAACAGTGGCCGGAGTGTAGACAATCGCTGAAAACGGCATTGGTTGCGGAGCTGGCGGCATGTATCGGTGTTGAGGACCCACCATCACAGGCGCGACGTGCGCGGGTCCTGCCATCAGAGGTGCCGGCATCGGTGGCCTTCCCGGCTGCGTTGGCTGAGGCGAAAAGTCCGCGACCTGAGTCGTTTTGCGGGACTGCGACTTCATGAAAAATGTGCGATAAACCAGATACGCGAGCCCACCAATGACGCCGCCGGCTGTGAGCGGCTGAAACGCGCCGGATCGAAGAATCAACCACAACACGGCACCGCACAGCACCCACTTTACCGGCGTCGGAATGCGTGTATTCCAGAACTCCGTTACAGAATCCCACTTACCAGCCAGTCCACTTTCTCCGCGCGCTGCCACCACATTCGGACTGCCGAGCAATGTTGTCGCCAGTGCTGTCGCTGACTTCTTTGACGATGGCCTTGCAGCGCAAACGGGCGTCGGCTTCTCTATCGCAAAACCCGATTCTTCAATCGCCTTACGAAAGCGGCGTTCCAGTTCTTCCACATCGCTGATACGTCGATCCGGATCTTTTTCCAGTGCCGCCGCCAGCACCGGACGCAGCCTTTCAGGCAGTACCGACAAATCCGGTTCCGCCGTCAAATGCTTCATCAGAATCTCGGCCGTCGTTTCGCCTTCAAACGGAACGCGGCCCGTGATCATTTCGTACAGGATGATTCCCAGTGAATACACATCGACTTCGCGACCGTAACGTCCCCGCGCCACTTCTGGCGCCATGTAGTACACAGTCCCGACGCTCTGCGTCTGCGCGCTGCGGCGACTTTCAGAAATGTACTTCGACAACCCGACATCACCGATCTTCACCTGATCTGCGTCACTGAAC
>JAYUVA010000508.1:0-3884 GCA_043754375.1 Candidatus Kuenenia sp.
GGATCGTGCATCAACGCACTGAACAGGACCGCCAGACCGCCATGCAATACGCCACGAATCGCAAAGTACTCCATACGTAGCCCACAATCAGAAGCTACGTGTCACGGCATTCGCGACAGGTTCAGCATCCTTGCGGAAGATCATTTCTGTCGGACGACCGCAGTGAGGACATGGAATGCGGAAATGGCTGGTCACTCTGGTAATGGCTCGCAAATCCGGATTTGCCAGACACAGGTTCCCAAGAGCATCAAAACCGACCGCTTGAGTGCCGTCAGGCACGCTGGCAAAGTTGAGAAAATCAGGAGGGCGAACCTGTTCACGCGACACAGAAGTCAACGTCGCATGTCCGGCTGAGCGGCCCGCAAGTACCAGCATGGAACCATCAGGCTGAAGGATCAATCGCGATGAACCCGGTGGTGCAAATCCAGATGGAGTGACATCACCACTTGCGGCAATGTGGACCATTTCACCAGAGACCAGCAACGCTTCCGTCTGACCACCAGCGTTCAATACCAGATCCGACACTGGCTGATAAATCCGCGTAAGTTCAGTGACGTCACCGTCCGTCGTAATCACAACGATGCGATTCTCATCCGTTGATGCAACCACAAACTGTCCGATTGTGTCTCGCACAAATGATGTCGCTGCAAATGTCAGTTCGTGCAGCACGGTACTCTGACCAATTGGGTTCACCATCTGAATCTGCGACTCTTGAGCATTGGATGTGAGCACATACAGATTATCGTCAGCATCGAGTTGAATACGTCGGATGTCGCTGAGGTCTGAAACCGGCAAGCTGACTTCGCCATCTCTGTCCAGCCGAAACACGCACTTCGCGCTGTGGTCGGCAACAAAGATATGGCCAGCCTTTCCAATTTGCAGATCGACAGGTTCGATCACCTTCACCGAAAGGCGCTCAATCACAGGCCGCGATGGGACAATGATCGGAGCGTGATCGTGATTTCGAATGGCACCCAGCGCTGGGGCTTCCTGCGCTGGCAGGGGCGCACTGATTGCGAACATCAATCCGATAAAAAAGATCGATGCGATGATTCTCGAAAGACTAAACGCATTTTGCATTTCGCAAAGTTCCTCAAACCGCGGCCCGGCTCTGAGAGACCACAGGGACGCTGTCGAAATCGTCCAACCGGCGTTAGTATCAGAATCCGCACGACCTGGGTCAATGATCAGATTCAGAAAATCTTGCCCAGTTTGGCAAACCGAGGGACTGATTCGCTCGTTCAACAGGGAGAATCCGTGTGCGGAATGCGGCAGGCCGAGGTTGACTGCTCTGGAGTTCGACTGTCCGGGATTCGCGACCTGGAGCAGGGAAATGCGTTGAAAACGGTGTCTGGAACCCTTGAGGGATCATTCGCGTGCCACTGGCTCTGCCAGTGCTCCCCATCGACTGGAAACACTGGCAGAGCCAGTGGCACACATCAAAACACGGTTGCCAGAGCACCTGGGAGGGATCAGGAACCCTGGAGAGATCAGAATGCACCGCAAAAAAAGGCCTGATGCTGGAGAGTTCCAGACACCTTTTTCAACCTCGAATTACTCAACTTTGCGTTGGCCGGATGTGCGTTCGGCAATGGCTCGACTGGAGCTTTTCCTCAACGCATCTGTCACTTCTTTAATCCGGTCCAGTCGGTCGCGACTGAAACTGGACCATTCGTCGGGTTCGTCGTTTACGTGGCTGAGCGCATCGCGGACGTCCTGAATTCGATGGCTCTGAAGACGCTCTTCCAACAGCTGTGAGAACTCGACAACGAGGTTCCGGTAGCGAGCTTCGTCGTACCGATGCGCTAGCATGGCGCCGGCTCCGAAGCAGGTCAGTGCGGCTGTGACGACGAAAAATGCGGCGAACCAATTGCGCATCCAGCGGATGTCGCGGGACTCGCCAACAAGCCACCACCAGAGCATCCAACTGGTCAACAACAGAAAAAAAACAGCGAAAAGTATCCACACAGCGATGTTCCAGCGTTCAAAAACGACTCAATCCTCCTAGCGCCTTCGGCAATTTCTGTGGTCCGGATGTTCAAATCGCGCCCATGATGACATGATTCTGACTTACAACACACAAGGCTCAGGCAAGGACGATTCAATCCATGCGTTCGCGCGGATCGTTAAAGTCTTTGATTCCGCGAAGCACCGCAGTCAGGAGTCCCCGATGACAAACCCTTCCGGCAGCAAATGGGAACCACAACCAGCCGGTGCAGCATGGATTGCGAAGCAACTGGACAGATTTCGGAATCAACATCCGGACGTGATGTCTTTCGAATCGTTGCTGCGCGAACGAACCGGTACGCGCATCATTGACTGGATCGATCACCTGCATCTGGCTTCCGTTGACGGTATTGAAGCCGCCGGATTCGTGAAAGCGGCGGACGGCTGGTACGCTCATCCCGGAGCGCTGCTTCCTTTTGTCAAACAGGAGTTCCCTGACCGGATAATGCTTCGCATCGATTCCGTGAGTGATTTTTACGTTGCGAATTGTCATCGCTTTTCGATCGATGTCACGGGCGATCCATTGGACTTACGGCGTGAAGCCTTACTTCACCAGTCGAGTTCGTCCGTGGAATTTGGCATGATTGAACGGAATGGCTGCAGCATTCGCACGGCTGTCGAGCCGCTGACGTTTCGACAAAAAGTCGAAGTGCAGAACATTCGCGAATTACTGCGTCATCGGCAGCGAAATTTCGATGATGTGATGGCAGCATACGATTCAGTTCAGCAGGTTGTGGGGCAGGCAGTCGCCACGGTAGGTCGCGATGTCGCGTGTCATCTGTTCTTCGAAGCCGAGCGAGCGTACTGGCAAGGGCGAAATCGTGCCGGACAGGTTCAGTATATGCGCCAGTCGTCGATCGGCGTCGGCTGGGGGAATCACGACCACCATACCTATCGCAGCAGTCGAGTCTGTTTCTCAAGACTCATCGAGCTGCTGGAGATACTGGGATTCGAATGTCGTGAACGGTTTTATGCCGGTCTTGAAGCGGGTTGGGGAGCTCAGGTGATTGAACATCCGGTTTGCGGAGTCGTGATCTTCGCGGACGTGGATCTCAGCCCGGACGAAATCACCTGCGACTTTTCGCATTCTCCACTGGAATGCAGCACCAGCCCTGGCACAATCGGACTCTGGTGCGCACTACACGGAGAAGCGATGTTCGAAGCCGGTATGCATCATCTGGAATGTCAGTTTGATTTCGAAGGGGCTCGGCGCCAACTGGAAGAATTCGGTGTGAAGACGATGAAGCCGTTTACGGATTTTCCGTTTCTGCGTCAGTGCTTTACAGAAGGAGAAGGCTGGCGCGTCGCTCCGGGGCGCATCGCCCGGGCCGAACGGTCGGGCTGGATCACGCCGGAACAGGCAGCGCGGTTCGCTGCCGAAGGTGCCGTAGGGTCGCATCTGGAGATTCTGGAACGGAATGACGGCTATCGAGGGTTCAATCAGACGGGGATCAATGAGATCATTCGCACGACGGATCCGAGGTTCCTGGTCGTTAACCGGTAATTACGCGGGATATGAATATGCATCCGGATCAGATTGGCCCTTATCGTATCGAACGCAAGATCGGCGCGGGTGGCATGGGCAACGTCTATCTGGGAGTTCACAAAGTCACCGGAAAAGCGGCAGCGGTGAAAGTGCTGCCGCCTTCGTTGGCTCGTGAGGAGGGATTCGTACAGCGGTTCCGCCGTGAAATCGAGTCGCTCAGGAAGCTGTCGAATCGGCACATCATCGAGCTTTACGAAGACGGTACAACCGATGATGCCACGTTCTGGTATTCAATGGAATACATTGATGGCTCGACGCTGACGACTGAGATTACGGATCGAAAGCGCCTGCCATGGAAGGAAGTGATTGAGTTTGCTCTTCAGATTTCCGC
>JAYUVA010000509.1:0-5320 GCA_043754375.1 Candidatus Kuenenia sp.
ATTCCACTGGTGGCCGTGATCGACAATGCCGACGGTCAATTGCGTCCGGGCATGTTTGTGCAGGTTGCCGTCCCTCTCGCTGAATCGCGGCAAGCACTGACGGTGCCGGAATCATCTGTCCTTGAACACGACGAGCGGACGTTTGTTTTCAGTCCGGACAATGACGGCAGCTTTCGTCGAATCGACATCATCGCCGGGCTGCGTCTGAATGGAGTTGTCGAGGTGATCTCGGGACTGTGTGCGGGTGAGCAGGTTGTCGCGAGTGGCGGCTTTTACCTGAAAAGCGAAATGCTGCTGGAGGGTGAAGAGTAACATGCTCGCTCAAGTCATCAAACTGACACTCGAAAATCGCTTCCTGGTTCTGACAGGAACGGCGCTGATGGCCGTCGCGGGTCTGAACGCGGCCCTGCATCTGCCGATTGACGCAGTCCCGGACATGACGAATGTTCAGGTGACTGTCATTACCGATGCCGGCTCACTTTCACCGGTTGAAGTCGAACGCTACGTGACGCAACCGGTAGAAGTCACGATGGGAGGACTGCCTGATGTCGAAGAACTTCGGAGCGTTTCAAAGTTTGGAATATCCGTCGTGACCATCGTGTTTGAGGAGGGTTCAGAGATTTACCGCGCACGGCAACTTGTGGCGGAACGCCTGAGTGCCGCTGCTGCACTCATCCCCGCAGGATACGGAGCACCCGAAATGGGTCCGTTGACGACTGCGCTTGGCGAGATCCTGCAGTTTGAAGTGCGTGGCGAAGGATATTCGCCGATGGCCCTGCGAACCGTGCTGGAATGGGACGTAGCTCCCAGGCTGCGCGAAGTGCCGGGTGTCACCGAAATCAATACGCACGGTGGTTACTATCAGACATTTGAAGTGCGTCCGGACCCGGCTCTGCTGTCCAGCTATTCGCTGACGTTTGCTCAGATCTTCAATGCGCTTGAATCCAATAACGCAGCGGCAGGTGGCGGATATGTGATTCACCATGGCGAACAGAGATTCGTGCGAGGCCAGGCACTGGTTAAAAACGTTTCCGATATCGAACAGATCGTAATTCGTCGCGAAGCAGGCGGCACACCACTGCTCATCCGCGATGTCGCAACGGTTTCGATCGAGCCGATGACGCGTCAGGGTGCCGTGACGCGGGACGCGCGAGGCGAAGCAGTCACCGGACTGGTCATGATGCTGATCGGAGAGAATTCCCGCGAAGTCGTCGGCCGTGTGAAGGAACGCATCACGGCGATTGAGAAGACCCTGCCTCACGGAGTACGGCTTGAAATTATCTACGATCGCTCCGCACTGATCGGACGCACCCTGAACACAGTGCTGAAGAATCTCTTCGAAGGCGGAGCGCTCGTGATTCTGGTGCTGCTGGTGATGCTGGGCAGTTTTCGAGCCGGTTTGATTACGGCGATGGCAATCCCACTTTCGATGTTGTTCGCCACCAGCATGATGCACACGTTTGGCGTCACAGCCAGCCTGATGAGTCTGGGAGCGATCGACTTCGGGCTGATCGTGGATTCTTCCGTCATTATGGTCGAAAACTGTATCCATCGGTTGTCGCACAATTCGAAAGGCAGAAATCGGATTGACGTGATTCGCGACGCAGCCATAGAAGTGCGTAAGCCGACAATGTTCGGAGAGCTGATTATCTCCATCGTCTACCTTCCCATTCTGATGTTGCAGGGAACGGAGGGGAAACTGTTTCGTCCCATGGCCCTCACGGTGTTGTTCGCGCTCGGCGGATCGCTGATCCTTTCGATGACGTTTATGCCGGCAATGGCGTCGTTGGCGTTGCCAAAGAAAATGTCTGACAAGGACGTGATTCTGATTCGCTGGATCAAGTATTTCTACACACCGATCGTGACGCGCGCGATTGCCAATCCTGTCATGACAACCCTGCTTGCCGTCCTTGTGTTTGCGATCAGTATTCCGATCGGAATGAACCTTGGTGCCGAGTTCATGCCGCGTCTGGAAGAAGGGGATCTGCTGGTGGAAGCTGTGCGACTGCCCAGTGCGACGCTGGAGGGTGCGATCGACATGTCAAAACAGATCGAATCGGAACTGTTGCAGTTCAAGCATGAAGTCAAGACGGTTTTCTGCAAGACGGGTCGGCCGGAAATTGCTAACGATGTGATGGGTGTGCATCAGACAGATGTATGGGTCATGCTGAAGGATCATCATGAATGGCGACCGGGAATCACGCGGGACGACTTGATTGCAGAGATGTCTGAAAGGCTGAACAGCAGAGTCCCCGGCGTAGTATTTGGGTTCACTCAGCCGATTGAAATGCGGGTCGATGAACTCGTAGCGGGCGTCAAGGCCGACGTTGCCGTGCTGATCTACGGCGACGATCTGGAAACATTGGCAAAGCTGTCGAAAGACATCGAGCGGACTCTTCGATCAATTCCAGGCGCGGTTGATGTGAAGGCCGACTATCAGGCAAATCTGACCACTGTCACGATCGTCCCCGATCGTGCCGCCATGGCCCGCTACGGGGTTGAAGCGCAGCAAGTCATGGACGTTGTTGAGGCGCTGGGCGGCCGCAACGTCGGCATCATCTTCGAGGGGCGTGCGCGGTTTCCGATTCGCGTCCGCATTCCGGATGACTGGCGATCAGAAGTCGATCGAATCAGACAGTTGCCAGTGGCGGAAGCTGGAGGCAAACCCGTGCCACTCGACGAACTGGCGGAGATTCGCATTGAAGAGACGCCTCCGAGTGTCGAACATGAATCCAATCGTCGTCGCACATTCGTTTCTGCCAACGTTCGCGGGCGCGACGTCGCTACGTTTGTGACGGAAGCACAACGCGCAGTGGAAGAGGGGCTGGACGTGCCGGCTGGTTATGAGGTTCGCTGGGGCGGTGACTTTGAAAACCTGCAGTCCGCGAGTCGGCGATTGATCATGATCACGCCGATTGTATTGCTGCTGATCTTTCTGTTGCTCTACACGTCGTTCAAATCCACGCGGCTGGCGTTGCTGATTTTTATGGCGGTTCCCATGGCGGCCAGCGGTGGAATTTTCGCCCTGAAACTGCGCGGGATGCCGTTCAGTATCTCGGCAGGTGTCGGATTCATTGCGCTGTTCGGAGTCGCGGTACTCAACGGGCTCGTCTGGGTCAGCGCAGCCGAACATCTGCGAAAGCAACGAATGCCGTTGCCTGATGCGACACGCGAAACGGCTCTGTCTCGCCTGCGTCCGGTACTGATGACTGCGTTTGTCGCCAGTCTGGGTTTTCTGCCGATGGCTCTGTCAACCAGCGATGGGGCTGAAATGCAGCGTCCGCTGGCTTCCGTCGTGATTGGCGGTCTGATCACATCCACGTTACTCACATCACTCGTCGTGCCGGCAATTTATCCGTGGTTTGCGAGGGGGCTTTCGTTCGAAGAGGACAGCGATGATGCGGCGGTTGAGGCGGAGTTCGGAGATGTGCCGAGGTGAGTCCTGTACGAGTCGCTGACGAAGCAGGATGCGCCAGGAGTCTGTCCGGTTACTCCAAAATTGTGAGCTGCAAGGCGCTCGCGGCGGATAATTCGCCTGGAAAAAACGGAGGCGAGCTCCTTGCCGCTCACAAAAACACGGTATTCAGACAGACTCCTGGCAACTGGACTTTTCGCAAATCTGACAATCCGCGGAATGCAACTCGACTCGGAGAGTCAAGCTACGTTGCTGCGGCATGTTCAATGATCGTCACATCTTCACCCGGGATCTGGCCGATTGCCTGACGCGGGATACGGCACAGCATCCGGACGCGAGCATACGTTTCGTCGGTGTAGGTGCGACTGAGTTCTTCTGAGTGCTGTGTCAACCAGGCGAACAGTCGCCCGTTCCCCACACTGGCTTCAATTTCAATTTCTGCAAAACCGCCCGACAACCGCTCGGCAACGATTTCAGCCAGGCGATCCAGGCCCATGCCGGTGGCCGCACTGATTGTCACTGTGTCGTCGTAATGCCGTCGCAGGACATCGACCATCGACTGATCCTCGACGCGATCGACCTTGTTCAATATCAGCAGTACGTTTTTAACCTGAATACCGATTTCATCGAGCACTTTGTACACAGTCTGAATCTGACGTTCAGCTTCCGGACTGCTGGCATCGACAACATGTAACAACAGATCGGCGTGGCGTGCTTCTTCCAGAGTCGATCGGAAGGACGCGACCAGATGGTGCGGCAGATTGCGAACAAACCCGACCGTGTCACTCAACAACACATCGCCAAAATTCCGCAGTTTCCAGCGGCGAGTCCGCGTGTCCAGAGTTGCAAAAAGTTTGTCTTCAACCAACACATCCGCGCCGGTCAGTGAACGCATCAGTGTACTCTTACCGGCGTTTGTATAGCCCACGATGGACACCGTCGGTTGTTCGCGCCGCAATGAAACTGTGCGAACTCGCCGCGATTCAACTTCGTGCAGCTTGCTCTTCAACTCCGAGATACGTTTGTCAATCAATCGCCGGTCGGTTTCCAACTGCTTTTCACCAGGACCACGACCAGCACCCAGACCGCCAAGACCTCCGCCGCCCATGCGTTCCAGGTGTGTCCACATACGCTTCAATCGCGTGCGGAAATACAGCAACTGAGCCATCTCAACCTGCAGCATGGCTTCGTGCGTTCGGGCGTGCGTCGCGAAAATATCCAGAATCACTTCGCTGCGATCCACGATCGGCTTTTCGAGCGACTGTTCCAGCGCGCGTCCCTGCGACGGGGTGAGGTTGTTGTCGAAGATCACAACCTGAGCGTCGGTCTGCAGTACCAGTTCTTTGAGTTCTTCCAGTTTTCCACGACCGATGCAGACTGACGGATGTGGCGTCTCACGCAACTGCGTCATTTCACCGACAACCTCGACTCCAGCCGTTCTGACAAGGCCCTTCAGCTCATCGAGCGCGCCGGTCCTCGCGAAAGCATCATCCGGATGGAACACTCCCACTAAGATGGCACGTTGACTGCCGACTTTCAGCGAATCTCGTTTTGGATCACCCAAGTTCAACATTCCTTATAGAAACCAACAGTTCAACGAAAGAACCTTAAAACTCAGGCTAAGCAGCCGCCGAGGTCATCAATGTCGTCATTGTAGCAGTATCCAGACGCCGTCGAAGCCAACCGCTATGCCGTTTAGACATCTCATGCCGGGATGTTCTTAGCGCGGGGCTCGTCCCGATACACCAAATTTGTGAGCTGCAAGGCGCTAGCCGCGGGGCAATTCGCCTGCAAAAACCGTCGGCGAGGCGGGTGTTGATTTAATACCAACCCGAAGCGCCAGCGAGGCAAAAACGGCTGAATTCCTCGCTGGCGCTTCGGGTTGGTATGATCATGAGCCCCAAA
>JAYUVA010000510.1:0-7219 GCA_043754375.1 Candidatus Kuenenia sp.
ATACGGAGATGCCTGAATCGCGCCTTCGCCTTCGACAATTTCGCGAGTCAGGCGATCGCGGTCGCCCGTTTCGTGGTCGCGGGCGATGTCATACGTGCGGGTCTCCGCGCCGAAGGACCGAGTCAGATTAAACTTCACGACCGGGGCACTCTCCGGCATCACGACGATGACTCGTTTCTCATATCGCATCCCAGCGAACGCGATCCCCGATGCGAAATTGCCCGACGAGTGCGCCGCGACGGGTCGCGAGCCGATCCGCTCCAGGTTATTCGCCATCCAGTTCAGTGCGCCCAGCAGTTTGAATGAACCCGATGGAGTCCAGCCGTAGTCCTTGAACCAGACGCGGCGACCGGGTGCCAGGCCCAGTTCTTTCTCAAGGGCATACGATCGGATCAGCGGTGCGGGAGTCACATGCTGGCGGATCACGGCCTCGGCGGCACGGACGTCACGAATATCAGCAATGGGAATTGACATCGACGGCGTGTCTTTCAGGTTGGTCTCTCTGATATCGGACGCATGTGCCTCACACCGCCGGAATGATATGTGATCCCGAGTTTCATGAAAACCATTTCATCCTGCAGTCGTTAATCCACGAACAGAAATTCGTTCGAACACAGCAGCACTTGCGCCAGTTGTTCAAGTGGCGAAAACTGGTCGTTGGTGTCGTGGGTAAAGTCGGTGTCGGAATTCCAGGACCGACGTGATTCCAACGTGGCTTCGCTGATGGTGCAAGTCCATAGGTACTGATCGCTGTTCAGTGTCTCGCCGATGTCCACCACAAAGTCGATCGTGTCCCCTGGCTTCACCTGCAGCGATTCGACATTTAACGGCAGCATTTGCTGATAAGCCTTTGTGGATTGCAGCGTGCCCGTTTGAGAATTGACAATAAACGCACGGATACCGTCGCCGACGGCAGGCTCATGCCTGAGTTCGGACTGGATGGTCACTGTCATCGCAGCGGGTGCCGTCCAGCGTCGCACGGATGCGTGGGCTGGATCGTTGCCCGGATGTCCGCCTTTCGCGGTCAGTTGTACCCATCCCAGCACGGCGTCCGGCCAGGCGTCACCCCCCTGCCATGCGTTACCGGTGAAGTGCGGCAGCGCGGCAAAATCCGACACCCGTTGCGCTGCTTCATCGTATGTCCCGAACCCGTATGACCAGTCTGCGGCGGTGACTGCTGCGGCTGGATTTTCCGGCACATCAACGGCCAGCAGCTCGTGTGCGGCGGCAACTTGTGCACTGGTCGGATCACGCTGCAGGACACGACGATACAGCGTACGAATCTGGTCGTCGGCATCGAGTTCCAGCGGCAACGATGCAGCAAGTGCTCGCGCACGTTCCAGTGCCAGCGGATGATTCATCAGAAACAACGACTGCTGAGGAACAGTCGTCTCACTGCGTTCCGGAATGGGCAGATCGGGATTTGCAAAGTCGAACATTCGCAACGTGCCCGGCAGATACTGTCGATCGACCAGCCCGTACAGCGTGCGCCGCATCGGGAATGGTTTGGTAAACAGGTCCGACGGCCTGCCGCCGCTCCGCTGGTCCAGTTGACCGGACACGACCAGCATCGAATCCCGCATCTCTTCAAATGACAGCCGATGCACATTCATGTGCCAGAGCCAACGGTTTTCCGGATCAATCGCGCGTGCATGGACAAGTTGTGCTGCAGCTTCAGGGCCGTCCGAAGACTGCCGATACGCGGCGGACAGCACGATCATGCGATGCAGCGCCTTCAGATTCCAGCCGCTGGCGATAAATTCCGACGTCAGCCAATCCAGGAGCGCCGGATGCGAAGGCGGTTCTGCGCGTATGCCGAAGTCGCCGGGTGTTGTCACCAGACCCGCGCCGAAATGGTGCGTCCAAACCCGATTCACCATCACTCGCGCGGTGAGCGGATTGCCCGGATCGATGATGGCCTGCGCCATTTCCAATCGACCGCTGCCGTGCTCAAAGGGCTTGCGATCAGGGCCGGAAAGTAACTCCAGAAACCGCCGCGGAACATCATCGCCTTTGTTTGCCGAGTTGCCTCGTTTGAAAATCCGCGGCACAGAGGGAACTTCGCGATCTTCAATGATGGTCGCGAAACGCGGTTCGGAAGCTGCGTTGATGATGAGCCGATCCACTTCGCCCTGCAGTTTCCACAATTCGGTGCAGGTTCCGGAATCGAAATCGTATTCGGTATTGACGACCGGTTCGTCTGGTACTTCGCAGAGTGATCCCGGGCCGTACAGCAGCGATCGGAGTTGTTCGTCGGCGGGGTCAGACATGGCATGTATAGCTTCACCTCGCGATTCTGCCTCGCTGAGACCGGCTTGCCACTTTGCATCGATGTCCTGAAACAATGTGGTGTATCGGGCGATCACGTCGGTGAATGACGTCGGAGCAGCAGCAAACGCGGCAGCCACACGCGGATTGATTGTTTCAGTACGGAGTTCATGAAGTGCCTGAGTGACGTCGGCTGATCGTTCAGAAAATTGATTGTCCGGGATCTCAGCGTAGCGGTGCCATGCCACAAACACAGGATCATGGCGAAGGCCGGCATCTCGCAAATAGTCGCGCCAGCGATGCACGAAGGAAGGCAGCAGATCACCGAGTTCCAGGATCTGATCGAATCCTTCTTCAGGATACTTCTGCAATTCACGTTGAGCCTGCAGGTAGTCACCGATTCGCGATCGGACCCGAGCCGATGTGGAGACGCGGCGTTCCTGACGCAGTGCAGCAAGCGCAACGGTCCGTTTCTTCAGTTCTGCGTCGAATGCTTCTTCCAGCATCGTTGCACCTGGCAGCGGCACGATTTTTTCACGGCAACTGTCGAAGACGCCGTACAGCGAGTAATAGTCGGCAGTCGGAATCGGGTCGTACTTGTGATCATGACAGCGGGCGCAGCCCACGGTGAGCGCCATCGTACCGCGACAGACGACGTCGATGCGATCATCAATAATGTCACGTCGGACGCCCTGAAAACGCCGACCGAGCGTCAGAAATCCCATCGCCGCAAGGTCTTCATCCGTCCGATCCGAAACCTGATCAGCGGCCAACTGCAGCAGCAGAAATCGATTGTATGGCATGTTGGCATTTAAAGCATCGACAACCCAGTCACGATACGACCACGCATGAATCCAGAATCTCTCTTCACGCGCATACACGTAACCCTTGGTGTCAGAATACCGAGCGATATCCAGCCAGTGGCGTGCCCAGTGCTGGCCATGTGTGGGAGAGGCAAGCAGCCGGTCCACGAGGTTTTCGTACGCCATCGGGTCCGGGTCATTGACGCAGCTTTCGACGTCCGCTATGGACGGTGGCAGTCCGGTCAGCGTATAGAACGCACGGCGGATCAAAGTCCGCCGATCGGCTTCAGCGGACAACGTGAGATCAACCTCATTCAGCTTCGCAAGAATAAAGGAATCGATCGGCGTCGTGAAGCGAACTGAATCTGCCGCAGGGATCACCGGAACTTCGGGATGTGTGACCGGTTGAAAGGCCCAATGCGTCTTTGCCAGATCGGCGTGGCGCGCCTTCAATGGAGCCGTATCCTGCGGCCAGACGGCTCCGGATTCCACCCACTTGATCAGGGCCTGTTTCTCGGCATCCGGCAGTTCATTTTTCGGAGGCATCTGCAGATCGCCGTCGTAGCGAATCGCCTGAATCATGTGGCTGGCCGACACATCACCCGGAATCATCGCCGCGCCGGAATCGCCGCCCTTCAGCATGGCCTCACGGGAATCCAGTCGCAATCCGCCGGACTGTTTCTGATCGCCATGACAACCGATGCACTTCTCCACCAGCACCGGGCGGACATGCGTTTCAAAGAAATGTGCCTCATCCTGGCCTGCCACAGGAAATGGCCGCAAGCCGATCAGCGCTGTGGCAATCACCAGCTGGATGTGCTTCTGCCACCGAGTCCAGTGCAGCGAAACAACAAATTTCGAGGGTGGGCGACGCGCAACCATATTGATCAGCCTACATTCAAAAGTCAGGCGGCAGGAAAGTTCAGGAGGGATCCGGATTCTGGCGTTGAAGTCGATCTGGCTCAAGTGCCAGCCCTGGATTATGCCGTTTTCCCGTGCCGCACTTTGATGCAGGCCTCACCAACCCGAATTTTCCGTTCCGTTTCACCAAACGACGATATCCAGTCAGTCAACCAGCGCAAACGCCTTTTTCATGGCTGCTGCGGTTGCTTCGACGGCAGGGTCGTTGGCGAGCCTGTTCAGCGGCTCGTTGAACGGTTCTGCGCGAATCGGACCGTCGTACTGTAATTCCACCAGGACGTCCAGAAAGCCTTTCAGGTCGATGACACCGGTTGCTGATGGCAGTTCACGGCGTTGGTCAATCTGTTCATCGATGGCAATCCCCGCAGGCGCGTCGTTCAGATCGCAGGCCACGATGTCGGCATTCGTCAGCGCCTTGAGAGTCTCCACGGTCTCGTGAGCCGTATACCAGTGCCAACTATCAAGGATCACACCCACATTGGGTTGCCCGATTTCAGCGATCAACTCCTTCGTTTCCGCGAGCGAGTGAATAAACGCATGTTGCGCCGAGGCCCACAGCGTCTTTGGTCCGACGTATTCCATGCCGAATCGCAGACCGTGGTCGTTCAGCACTTTCACACATTCACGCAGTCGGCGGGCGTGCTGACGGAAGTTGGCGACATACGTCAGCTCGTTGCTGCGCGGACTCAGCCATGTGCCGGTGCGCGTGGCTCCCGCGCGTTGCAGTGCAGCCGCGTGTTGTGGAAGCAGGCGGAGTCCATTCTGAAAGGTGGCTTCATCTTTTCGAAAATCGACCGACATTGATGCGGCACCCCAGACGAGTCTCAATTCCCTGAGCCGGGCCAGCAACTCCGTTGATTGAGTGTCGGTCAGAGCCGACAGGTATTCGGCCTCGGGAGCCACGGATTCAAATCCGAATTTCGCGGCCAGCTCAATCGCCTGCTTCTGGTCGGCTTCGACACCCAGAGATCCGCAGCGCAGATCCATCGTGAACCGGCGACCTGCAGCCCGGGGACTCGCGGCCGCAAACACATGGGAGGCTGCGGGCGAAGCGAGTGCCACGGCGGCAACTTGCAGCACACGACGTCGGGAAAAAGCAGGCATCGAAGTTCTCCGGGAAAGCGACGAGCGACAGATGGAAATGCAGAGCCCTGCCAACACAGGTTGATAGACTCGTCAGTGGTCGCCGACCATTCTAGCCCGTCAACCACCGATCTTTGGAGCGCAGTGACTCGTCACCGCTTTCTTTTTCAGGTAATTTCCCCCTTATTTCGGTGCTCGGTTGAAGACTTAACGAAAGTCGAACCATCCGCCTTCAATGACATGCACTTCGCGGATTGCGTTCGAGAGATTTGATGCGGCCATATTTGCTGATGCTGTGGGGAGCATTTGCGTTTGCAGTGATGGGTGCGTTCACGCATGCAGCGGCGGAGCATTATGACTGGCAGGTGATCGCTTTGGCGCGGTCGATACTGGCGTTGACGATTGCCGGCCTGTTGGCGGTGAAGGAAAGGACGTCCATGGTCTTTCTCCGTCCGTGGACACTCTGGGTGCGAAGTATCGCCGGCAGTCTGAGCGTGATGTGCAACTTCTATGCGCTGTCGCGACTTCCGATTGCCGACGCATTGACTCTGACAAATATGTTTCCCATCTGGATTGCCGTGCTGTCCTGGCCCGTGCTCGGCCGCTTCCCGGACCGTGATGTCTGGTTCGGAGTGTTCTGCGGAGTTATCGGAGTCGCTGTGATGCAGCAGCCGTATCTTGCGGAAGGTAACCTTGGAACACTGGCGGCCGTTACCGGATCAGTCACCAGTGCGGTGGCACTGATCGGACTCCATCGCCTTGGGCACATCGCACCGAATGCCATCGTCGTTCACTTTTCTGCTGTGTCTGTTCTGGTTGTGTTGGCAACAATGCTCGTGGTCCCGTCAAAGCATGCCCTGGCGATACAACTGAATTCCGCGTGGCCCGCCCCCGTCTACTTGCTCGGAGTGGGAATCTCCGCGACGATCGGACAACTTCTGCTGACGCGCGCGTTCGCGGCAGGAGCACCAGCTCGTGTTTCGGTCATCGGATTGTCTCAGGTGGGTTTCGCAATGATCTTCGACGTCGTTTTCTGGAACCGCTCGCTGCAGATCCATTCGCTTCTCGGCATGCTTCTGGTGATCGGGCCAACGGTTTGGCTGATGCTCCGCGTGGACTCCCGCAAATTGACGAATGACCAGGAGTCTGTCTGAATACCGCTGTCTTTGTGAGCGGCAAGGCTATACCTCACGCGGCCACGAATGACACATTTTCGAGATTCTGGAAAGCGAAAGATCCTGGGGGCGTTCAGGCTGTCCGTTACGTATTTCCGTGCGATTCATTCGGTTGTCCCCCATTCGGTTGTCCCCCATTCGGTTGTCCCCCATTCGGTTGTCCCCCTGCGTCGCATGAAATGGACAACCGAATGGGGACAACCGAATGGACAAAATAGCCGGAAACACTTCCGCACAAAAACCTAGTGCTCTACTGCACGCGGTTGGCATTGGCTCGTTAAACCGCGTGCGCAGCGGGCCGCGATTGTTCTATATGAAATTTCGTATTTGAGATTTGAAATACGAAGCGCGGGGCGTTGCGCACGCGGTTAAACGAATGTGCCATCCTCAACCCCGTGCAGTATAGTGCCGGTTTTGCAGGCGAATTACCCACTCACAAATTTGGTGTATCGGGACAGACTCCTGTGAGTTTTTGTGGCCACCAATCGTAGTACAAACTGGCCCGCTGTGCCTCATTCCCTCGGCACCTGCGCTTCCAGTTGACGAATCTGTGTTTCCACGTCACCGAAGCGCGATGGCCATGCTGTGCGTTTCAGTGTCTGCAACGACTGTTTGGCTTCGGTGAATTGCTTTTCGTGAATCTGGGCTTCGACCAGTTTCAGGAGACCGGTTGGTTCCAGTCTGCGGTAGCGGGCGACTTGTTCCCAGTGAGGGATGGCTTCGGCCCAGCGGTTCTGAGTCTGCCGGAGTTCAGCCATTGCCGCGTGCGATTCGGCTTCGTTCGGGGAGGATTCGATAATCGATGTCGCAGCGCGTTCAGCTTCCGCGGGGTTGTCTGACATGCGAGTCGCGAGTTGCTGGTACAGGGTCAGATCGTGCTGCTGCAGATCGATGAGCCGGCGGAGTTGCGCACTCGCGGCGGCTTTATCTTCGACGGCGTCGTAGCACACGATCAGAGCCAGGTGCGTT
>JAYUVA010000511.1:0-13177 GCA_043754375.1 Candidatus Kuenenia sp.
GCTGAACTGACGATTGCGGACTATCCGAGTCAGGAATTCACGCTCGGATCCGACAACCCTGCAAGCGGTTATGCCTTGGCAGTCGATCTGACTTCAGCCGGAGCGGCAATCGACAGCGTGCGGTTGACGTCGCCGCAGTTTCGAGATCTGCAGGACGAAAAACTGCCCGCCCGGATCGTGGGCAACAACCCAACGCCGGATCGCACGTTTTCAACGGCCTTCGCCGTCATCGACAAGCAACTTGAACAGGCCGGACAGACGCTGGAAACGGCGAACTGGAAACTGGTGGGAACCGACGAGAACGAAAAAGGTTCCTCTGCAACCTTTGAATATGAAGCACCAGACAAGTCACTGCGAATTCGCAAAACGTATTCGCTCCCGAAGCTCAACCTCACTGGCAAGGAACTTGAAAAAGCGTGGCGTGATGATGCCTCATTTTACACGCTGCAGGTTGCAATTGAGATGACGAATTTGTCCGACAAGCCGAAGTCGGTCGAATACGAAATGCAGGGGCCAGTCGGTGTGCTGCTGGAGAATCAGGAACATACATCGAAGTACCGCGATATCCACATCGAATTCATCGACGGCACAAAAGGCGAAACGACGGCTGCGGGTACTGTCAAGAAGTACGTTGATGAAGTCGAAGAGGAAAAAGGTCAAACGCTGCCCCAAAAAGAGCAGTTTGATTTCCTGCGGGAAGAAAAAGAATGGACGTCGGCTTTTCGCTACGCCGGAGTGGATGTGCAGTTCTTCGCGGCCCTGATCGCGCCGCTGGATGATCGTCCCGATGACGTGCGGTCAGATGTTTCAACCAAATGGATTGAACGCACTTTTCCTGTGCTGATCCTGACCGATCCCGTGGAACCCCGGATGTCCGATGTCAGCATTCGCATGGCATCCAACCCGGTGGTGCTGCAACCGAAAGGCGATGGAGACTCGGTCACTCACAAGTTTGCATTCTTTGTGGGGCCGAAGCGGCGTGAACTTCTCGACCCGGCACCGATGTCGGCCGGTCAGGTGCTGAATTACGGCTGGTTCGGATTTGTGGCACGCGGCATGCACTATCTGCTGGACACGTTTTATACGTTTGGGCTTCCGTACTTCCTCGCAATCATTTCGTTGACGGTCCTTGTCCGTGGCTGCATGTTTCCGATTTCCCGCAAGCAGGCCATCAGCGCGGCGCGCATGAAGGAACTGCAGCCAAAGCTGACGGAGCTGAAAGCAAAATATGGGGACGATCGCGAAAAACTCGCGAAGGCTCAGATGGAACTCTGGCGGAAGCATAAAATCAATCCGATCGGCGGCTGTCTGCCGTTGTTCCTGCAGATGCCTATCTTCATCGGTCTGTACACAGCACTCAATTCGGCTGTGGACCTGCGGCTGCAGAAGCTGCTGTGGATTAAAAACCTTGCCGGACCCGATGCTCTGTTTCGCCTGCCGTTCAATGTGCCCTATCTGGGGTATGATTTCAGTGTGCTGCCGCTGTGTACAGTCGGTCTGTTTCTGACACAGCAAAAAATGTTCATGCCGCCTGCCACTGATGAACAGCAGGAAGCACAGTACAAGATGATGAACATGATGACATTGTTCATGGGTGTGATGTTCTGGCATCAGCCAGCAGGGCTGTGTATCTATTTTATCGCGTCGAGTCTGTGGAGTATTGCGGAACGCAAGCTGCTTGGGGCTGGCTCCATGACGCCCGCGTCCGGTGCTTCGGTTGAAGTGATTGAACCCGATAATAACTCAAAGCCAGCCGCAAAACTGAAAGCAAGTCAGGCGGCCTCACCGGCACAAGGCCGAAAGGTCCCCGGCTTTCTGAAGAAGCTGCTTGATGCCGCCCAGAATGCCCGCGATCAGGCCGATCAACAACGCGAAAAAGAAAGCCGCAAAGGCAAGAAACGCTGAGATTGCAATGCCACCGGAATCCATCAGACTTCACAGCGGCAGTCTCACCGCGTCGATCCGCTCCGACAGCGTGAAACTGTTGGTCCGAACGGACGTATCGTCGGAGCCGTTTGCCGAACAATGTCGTAACTCGCTACTCGCGCCGCTGGGGTTACCGGAACTGAAACGCTGTGTCGTGCCGGGTGATTCTGTCGCGATTGTCATTGATCCGGAAACGCCGCATGTCATTGAGCTACTGATCGCCGTGTGCGAACAGTTGCTGTCAGTGCCGGACAGTGGGATCGCACTTTTGTTGCTGCTGCCACCGGATCCGGGCAGTGCCGGCTGGAGTCACCTTGTTGAAAAACTGCCTTTGCACCTGCAGCAGCAACTGACGGTGCATGTCCACGATCCGTCGGCGACGGATCAGTTGAGTTATCTGGCCAGTTCGACCGCCGGGGACCGCGTGTATCTGAATCGAAGGATTTCTGACGCCGATTTGCTGGTGACGATCGGGATCGTGTGCTTCGACAGCCTGTTGGGATATCGAGGAACAACCAGCGGGATTTTTCCGGCGTTTTCAGATACCGACGCAATCCAGAAGGCAAGGACTCAGGGACATCCGGAACTCACGCCCGAACAGCCGCGACCATACCGACAACTGGTCGATGAAGTCGGCTGGCTGCTGGGCATTCAGTTTTCCGTTCAGGTCGTTCCCGGCCCAGGCGACACACCTCTCGCAATTCTGTCGGGATTGCCGGAAGACGTCATGACTGCCGGCAAAGACCTGGTCGATCGCGTCTGGCGCGTAAAGCTGCGTAAAGAAGTCGATGCCGTTGTGCTGTCAGTGCCGTGCGATGCGTCATCCGGATGGAAGCAATTCGGAAATGCCATCGAACTGGCCACAAAACTTGTACAGCCCGATGGACGAATCATTGTCGTCGCCGATCTGCCCGTTCCGGAAGGTCCTGGCGCGACCATGCTGCGCCGCTGCCAGGATGCTGATGAACTTCTGAAACCACTGCGCCGGGAACCTGGTCAGGATGCGGTTGAAATTACTCAGCTCATTAACACGCTCCGCCACGCTCGCGTCTATCTCTACAGCAACATCCCGTCGGACATTGTGGAAGAACTTGGCATCATCGCGATTGAAGACCCTGCCGAGCTGCAACGTCTGACGACTGCCGGAAAGTCCTGCGTTGCGTTGCCCAATGCCAACTATGCATGGATCGGTTGAGTTTGTATCCCGGGGAGTGCTCCGGCTCGACGGAGCTTTGGAATCGTCGCGGAGTGACTTTCCCCGATTCACACTACAGAGAAAGAGCTTGGCCCAAAAGTTCCAAAGCTGGGTCAAGCCTGGGCACTCCCATACTATACAAGTGCTTCGCGGTTGATGCAGTTCATCATCCAGTGATCGAGCATCCGGACTTCGCTGCCGGTTGGATCGACGGGCTGTGCGGTCAGTTCGACGTCCACGTTTCCGCCCGCAGACCTGAGGATTCGCACGGCCTCCACGCTGCGCCCCAGCATATCGCCGGGGCAACTGCGGGAGATGTTCATCAGTAGTGGTTTGCCACGCAGGCCCGTCAGACGTTCTGCCTTCAGGCAGTCACTTTTGCAGGCCGGGTCCAGCAGGATGCCACCGGCAAACCATTCCGGCCGTTGCACGAGCATTTGCAGCGCGGCGTCGGCACCATAACCGGAACCCGCCAGAAAAATGCGTTCGCTGTGAATGTGAAACGCCTGTCGCAGGCGACATGTGGTGACGTGCAGCAGATCCTGCAATGGCACTGCGCCAAACTTCAGCGACGAGACGTCCCAGCGAAATCCGCCCGCTGTTTCATGCATCCGGTTACCACGCAGTGCCAGTCCGATGTAATTCTGCGAACTGACGGCCGACATCACTTCTTCCAGCTGATCTTCGTCATTCGCATCGCTGTGAAACCACACGACGAGTGGATAGGCGTAACCTTCTTCGTAACGTTCAGGAACGTAGATCGAAACGGGCCAGTCAGATTCTGCGACCGAACCCGAGTACTGCGACGGGCAATCCGCAGAATGACTCCACGATTCGTACACTTCCCGCAGCTCTGTCGGAAGCATCTCCAGATCAATGTCCGGCAACAGAGATTCCAGTTCACCTGACGAGAACGACATGCTTCGAACGCGATTAAACATGTGAGAGACTTCCGTGATTTAGAAAAGTATGAGTAGGGGGAGGACACATCAAAACCAGGTACTTGAAGTTCATCCTGACCTTCATTTGAGTTATCTTCTGATCAGCCCCGGGGCCGATCAGTATTCCGTTTTGAAAATCACCTGTCTGATTTCGTTCAGAGGAAAGTGTTTTCCAGGACAGGCTGTCGCTTTCACCGAAGCATGCCCCATAAGCCTTTCCGGAGCAATCCGGTGACGAGCCGCGAGAACTTGTACCAATGACTTAAGAGAATTGATCTGTGCCTTTGACGGGTGAGTCTTTTCAAAATTCCCAATGAGGCAGATTCCGATTCCGCGAGCGTTAAACACTTCGTTTCCGGAATGAGCCCCATGGATCTGCTCCTTCCAGCGAAACGTCGCTTGTACGGTTCCGTCCGACATTCCCAAACCGTTGCCGATCAAAAAGTGATAACCAATGCCCAGCCATGGGTTTCCTTCTGCATCCCTGCGATTCGAATGTTCTTCGTGAATCGATTCGACGCTGCCGGATTCCGTGGCTGAGTGATGAATCACAATATACTGCCATTCCGTTTCTTCAACTTCTGCCATCCATGACCGTTTCGAATCCGTTGGTTTCGCTTTTGTACGTCCTTCGGCTAAGCCTCGTACAGTCGCCCCGGAAATCATCCATGATCGATTTTCCTGAGCCAGCAAGTGATCGGTAATGCTCCTGACAATGACCAGCACACAACAGACACCAATCGGCACAATCAACCGATGGAACAGTTTTCGAAAACTGTCGACCACTTTTCGGTCCTGGTTGAATTGCTTAGCCACAGTTCAGATCGCCCGTCCAGAACCTGACCCTCCGTGCTCCTGCTGTTCATGTTTTTTGGAAATCAGGGCCGCAAAGTTGTGAATCAGGCACGCGACTCTACAAGGCTCCTGCAAACGTGTCAATGTCCTGTGTTTTCAGGGCATTCCTGTGTTGCTTGAGATGGTTTCAGCAGGTTGATTTCACGCGGTTTGCGCTGACTTTGACGGCGTCTAAAAGGGCTTACAAACTGCCCGGATCGCCTTGATCGCCCCAATCGTTACAACCTCAGCGATTTCAGCGTTTTCGGTGCACTGCAGTTCAAGTCTGCTTCAGTTTTGCGACCGGCGGGAACACGGGGGCGGAACGTCAGGTCGGACCAGTTTTTCAACAACGCAGGATCGGTGTCTCGCATTGCCCTGGCATCGACACGGAGCATCGCGGGTGTCGGGACACGCGAATTCCTGAAGCGGTGTGGCATTCCTCACGGATGTGCTTTGACAGGCGCCCCATCGACTAAGAATTCCCTCAGCAAACGTGCCGCTATTCTTACTCGTTCCGAGGCTCCAGCCTCGGAACGCACTGGACGGAGGCTCCTGCCTCCTCAGACCAACAAACGAGGCGGGAGCCTCGGAGGCAGTGCGTTCCTGGGCTGGAGCCCTGGAACGAGAACACGGGCTGTGTGACCAGGCCAGATGAGTGATACCCTGTTGAAATGCGAACCAGCGTGATTTTACACGGAGGGCTAACGCCCAGCCGCTCGCCGCTGCGTCAATCGTTTCATGGTGCCAGCCGCCGAATCGACCAGGTGTCGTCCGACTCCGGCTCGTAGACAAATCGGTCGTGCAGGCGGTCGTCACCGGCCTGCCAGAATTCGAAGCGGGATGGAACAACGCGGAAGCCGCCCCAGAACGACGGCAGGGGAACCTCACCGCCCTGGAATTTCTGTTTGATTTCAGTCAGTTTGGCCTGCAGGATCGCGCGTGACGAAATCGTGGAGCTCTGTTCAGAACACCATGCTCCAAGCTGACTGCCGCGAGGGCGGGTGACGAAATACTTCAGCGACTCCATGGTCGATACCTTTTGTGCCGTACCTTCGACCCGGATCTGCCGGTGCAGCGGTGCCCAGTAGAACAGCAGGGCCACGTTGGGATTTTCGGCAATGTCCTGAGCCTTTCGGCTGCCGTGGTTGGTAAAGAACACGAATCCTTTCTCGTCCCAGACCTTGAGCAGCACGGTTCGGAGGGACGGTGTTCCCTTATCTGAGACCGTCGCCAGACTCATGGCATTCGGTTCGTCCAACCCCGCATCCGCGGCCGTTTGAAACCAGTTTTCAAACTGACGAAACGGGCTTTGGTCGAGATCCTGTTCACGCAATTCCATCGATTATTGATCCGGAAAAGACAGCATTCGGACTTGTTTTTACAGCATGGAGCCCGCATTGTCTCCAAAACTGCGGCGTCTGACAAATATCCGGAATTCGCTTAGACAAATCTCACAGGCATGGGACTCAATTCGGCCGTACGCTGCGTATGGAAGGAGTACAAGTCTGGTGACAAAAAGGGGTCGAAAACTTGTCGCGATTCTCGCCACGCCGTGCTTGGTTGCTTTATCGGCGATCAGCGGACGGGCTGATGAGCCTTCGTCACTCGCGCCGACCGAGTTTGAATCGGCTCCGGCGGTCATTTTGCATGGTTCGGCTGAGGTGCTGAGCGTTGCAGTCCCGCAGCAGGGTGAGCACATATTTGCCGCGTTGTTCGACGGTTCTGTGATGATGCTTGACCGGACAACGCGAAAGCCGATCCGGATTGTGAAGTGTCACAATGGGCTGGTCAGCGATCTGATGGTCTCGAATTCCGGCGATTTGCTAGTCACAGCAGGCTACGACGGAACCGTTAAGACCTGGCGTCTGCCGAGCTTTGAGTCTGCCGGGGCAATGTCTGGCCACTCAGGGCGAATTAACGCGGTCGCGATTTCGCCTGATGGCCACACCATTGCATCGTGTGGATACGACAAGACCGTGCGAATTTGGAGTATCGGCGAAGCAATCGAGCGGGGCGCGCTGACCGGGCATGCTTCAACCGTCCGTGCCGTGGCTTTCTCGCCGGACGGGACAATCCTTGCGTCTGCCGGTGACGATGGAATCGTGCGGCTGTGGAGTGTGGCAGACCTGCATGAGATCGGTGCTCGCAGCGGTCATGCGGGCCGAATTCGCGACGTTGCGTTTTCGCCGGACGGGAAATCTCTGGCGAGTGCCGGTGAAGACGGAACCGTCCTGTTGTGGAGTGTGGCGGACACCGCAGCAGCACCCAAGGCATTTACGCACAACGTCATGATCTGGAGCATCGCGTTTTCGCCGCGAGGGTCGCTGCTTGCGATTGGGGACTCCGACGGCATGATTCATGTCCGGGATCTTGAAACAGACCGGATCACTTCGAACCTTGAGGGTCATCAAGACGCAGTGACTTCGTTGCGATTTGCGGCGGATTCGCAAACGCTGTTCAGCAGCAGCCACGACGGTTCGATCAATTCCTGGCGTGCGAAGCAGCCTCCGCATCCGGCGCTTGCAACCATCGACATTGATGCTGGCAAAGTCTGGGCCATGGCCGTTGCTCCGGACGGTTCCCGAATCGCGGTCGGAGGACAACGTGGATTCTTCAAAGTGCTCGACCTGGCCACAGGAAAGCAGATTGCTGAACTGCACGGGAATCACCCGGCGACTGTCGATTGTCTGGAGTTTTCACATGACGGGCAGTTCATTGCCACGAGCAGCTGGCGGAGCAACGAAGTCATTGTGTGGCGTGCTGATGACGGCGCAATCCAAAAATCGTTCAAAGCAGCAGGGAACGTCCGAGCGGTCGCCTTCTCGCCGGACGGAAAGAAAATCGCTGCCGGATGCGAAGACAAGCTGCTCTTTGTCTGGAACACGGAATCTGGTGAGTTGATCAGCAGGATGAACGCACACGCACTGCCGGTCTACGATGTGTCGTTTTCGCCGGACGGAAAAACGATCGCGACGTGTTCCGGAAACTGGACCGAAGCGAAACCGGGAGACATCAAATTGTGGAATGCCGATTCGCTTGCTGAGATCACAAGGCTGGAGGGACATGAGGTCGCCATCCGGTCGGCCGTGTTTAGTCCAGACGGCAGCCGACTGGCATCGGTCAGCGAAGACGGAGTGATCAAGGTCTGGGATCTCGCCACGAAGTCCCAACAGGCCGTGCTGCGGAACTCCTGCGGAGCGCGGTCGCTGGACTGGTCACCGGACGGGAAGCTGCTGGCAGCCGGTCTTCACGATGGAACCACAAACGTGTGGGACCTGGAAAGCGGAATGGTGGTTCGTCGATTTGGCGGCAGTGACGACACATTTTCTGTCCGTTTCGTGGCAGATGGGTCTGTACTGTGCGGCGTCGGCGGTGAGGCGAAGGTTATACTTTGGGACACGTCGGACCTGACAGGAACCGGCACCGCCGGGCGCGTCGTCGAATCGGTCCGCAGTTGGGAGAAAGTCGCACCATGAACAACATGAGCCGAATTCTTTTCGTGCTGTGCGTCGTTTCGCCGCTGCCGATTTGTGGAGATCAGGTCGTTGCGCAGAACGACGTTCAACAACTAGCTGCCAGGATCGACCAACTAGTTGCAAAGAAGTGGGCGGAGAACAACGTCGTTCCGGCCAGCGCGTCGGACGACTCCGAGTATCTGGGGCGTGTGTGGCTCGATATCGCCGGCAAGATTCCCACTGCGGCGGAGGCACAGGACTTTCTCGACGACACTGCGGTCGATAAACGACGACGCGTTGTCGATGAGTTACTGGATGGGCCCAACTATGTCGTCAACTGGTCCAACGTCTGGCGGAGAGTCCTCATTCCGGAAGCCGACAGCGATTTCAATATTCGCTACATGCTGCCCGGCTTTGAAGGATGGCTCCGACAGCAGTTGGACGAGAACAAGTCCTACGACGACTTCGTCAGAGCGATCCTGACGACCCCGGTCTCAGGAGTGAATCCGTATCAGGACCAGAACGGTCTCACGCCGTTTGCCTATTACGAGTCAAAGGAGATCAAGCCCGAGAATCTGGCCGCTGCGACATCACGCATGTTTCTGGGGATTCGGATCGAATGTGCTCAGTGCCACGATCATCCCTTCGACACCTGGAAAAGAAAAGACTTCTGGGGCTACGCGACGTTCTTCGCCGCCATGCAGCGGCAGCAGGGTGGCAACGGATTCCTCGGACAGCTCCAGGAATTTTTCAACCGCCAGACACTGACCGTACCGGATACCAACGAAGTCGTGAACGCCACCTATCTGACCGGTGTGTCGCCGCAAATCCCATCCGGCAGCAGCGCCCGCCTGACGCTGGCTGACTGGGTGACTTCAGGTGACAACCCCTACTTTGCACGCACGGCGGCCAATCGAGTCTGGGGGCACTTCTTCGGCATCGGGATCGTTGATCCTGTCGATGATTTTTCAGAGTCTAATCCGCCGAGTCATCCGGAATTGCTCGACCTGCTGGCAAAGGAACTCGTCGAGCACGATTTCGATCTGAAGTTTCTCATGCGGGCCATCACAGCCAGCCGCACGTACCAGTTGACGAGTTCCGTTCGTAGCGCAGACGCTGCCTCCGAACCGTGGTTTTTTTCGCGAATGGCCGTCAAAGGTATGACGGCCGAGCAACTTTATGACAGCATTGCCCAGGCAGTCGGAACTCATGAAACGTTTGACTCAACGCTGCAGGTCCGTTTCGCGGTGACGGGGAGAAGTCAGTTTGTCGAACAGTTTTCCGACAGTCGCAGCGGGCCGACAGAACGACAAACGTCTGTACTGCAGGCGCTGGCGATGATGAACGGCGGTATGATCACCAGTGCGACAGATCTCGAGTCCAGCCGGACATTGGCCGGAATCATCGCCTACCCTGGTTTCGACACTGCCAGACGCATCGAGGCGCTGTTTCTGGCCACATTGCATCGGCGACCACTCCCGGATGAACTGGACCGTTTTGTAAAATATGTGGAATCCAGCGAAGCGGAAAAAACAACACAGAGTGCGTTGAGCGATGTCTTCTGGGTGTTGCTGAACAGCAGCGAGTTTTCCCTGAATCACTGATCCAAACGAGTTACGGCCTACCACGTTGCAGGATCTGAACGATGACGACACACATACAATCGAAATCCCAGGCAGACCAGTGCTCAATCCGCCGACGCGACTGGATGCGCCTCATGGCGACTGGAGTCGCCGGAGTCACCGGGACATCCATGTCCGGCTGGATTCAGCAACTCGCGGCGCAGACAGCGACCGACACGAATCGGCAGCGGTCTGTGATTCTCCTGTGGATGAGCGGAGGACCAAGTCAGCTCGACACATTTGATGTGAAACCGGATCACGGCAACGGCGGGCCGCTCAAACCGATTGATACGTCCGTGCCGGGAATGCGAATTTGCGAGACGATGCCGAAACTGGCGCGGATGATGGAACACATTGTGCCGATCCGTTCCATGTCGACAAAAGAAGGCGATCACTCACGGGCCACGTACCATTTGCGGACCGGATATCTGCCTCAGGGTCCAGTGGACTATCCGACGCTCGGGTCTGTGATCAGCAATGAACTCGGCAGCGACGACTCGGAGTTGCCGAACTTCGTGAGCATTGCCCCGTTCCGCGCCTTCAGCCCGGCGGCCTACAGTCCTGGTTTCCTCGGACCACGTCGGTCACCGCTTGTGGTTGGTGAAGGCGGGCGCGTCCTTGCAGTCGATGAACAGGCCAGTTACGGCCAGTCGCTCAAGGTCGAAAACCTCAAGCAGCCGGACAATGTGACTTTGAGCCAGGCGGATCGCCGACTGACATTACTCAAGGATTTCGACGCTGGATTTCGTGACGTGCATCCGGGACTGCCAGCCGGAAGTCACGAATCCGCTTACGCGCAGGCGGTGCGGATGATGCGATCGTCGGCAGTGAAGGCGTTTGAACTCGATGAAGAAGACGACACACTGCGCGAGGCGTATGGGAAGAATCAGTTCGGCCAGGGCTGCCTGCTGGCACGGCGACTTGTGGAGCGTGGAGTGCCGTTTGTTGAGGTCTCCCTCAACGGAGTGCAGGCGAACCAGAATTTTGGCTGGGACACTCATGCGAATAACTTCGAGGCGGTGAAGCAACTTACGTCGGTACTCGACCCCGCGTGGGCGACGCTGCTCGAAGATTTGCGACTACGCGGCCTCCTTGATTCAACGCTGGTCGTGTGGATGGGCGAGTTTGGACGCACGCCGCGCATTAACGGCAGCAGCGGACGCGATCACTGGGCCGTCTCCTGGACGACGGTCTTGTGCGGCGGCGGGATCAAGGGCGGCCAGTTCCTGGGCGAAACGACGGAGGATGGAATGGCGGTTAAAGATCGACCAGTTTCGGTCGCAGATCTGCTGGCCACGATCTGCCTTGCCGTGGGCATTGACCCGAGAAAGCAGAATATGTCGAATGTCGGCCGTCCGATCCGAATTGCCGATCCCGACGCGAAGCCCATCACGGAGATCCTCTCATGACGGGAGGCTTGCTGTCTTTTATGAGTATCGTCTTTCTCACGGCAGGCGTTCTGTTTCCGGACGAGCCGCAGCAGGAAGCGTCGGCCTCGGATTCTGCCGCAGTCACTCGCGACATCATGTACTTCTACCGAAAGCACCCGATCTTCATTCGTGTGCGCATCGAGATTGACCAGTCTCCCTTCGAACGTTCGTGGATTGCATACGTGCAATCGCTGTTCAGTGAACTCGACCACGACAGAGACGGCAAACTGCGGCTGGAAGAGATCTCCGTTCCGTCAAACGTACACGGCGACGGCGACGACGGCGGCGACGGACCTTCACCCGAAGCTGTGCGGCTTACGCGGGATCCCGATCTCTGGTCGGCAGATCGAAGTCCGTTTGATCATGCGATCACCATGGACGAACTGACGGCGTATCTTGTCTCCGATGGTCGCGGGCCGTTTCAGACTGTGGACGCGGCATCCGCACCAGTCAGCAATGATTCAGTCGGAATGACACTGTTCGCGTTGCTGGATCTCAACTCAGATCGCATCCTTTCCAGCGAAGAGCTGGAGTCGGCGATGACGACGCTGCGTCGCAGGGATCTTGACGACGACGGGACGTTTGGTACGACGGAATTGGGAGCCTCGGGAAATCCAAATGTTGCGATGCCTGCCGTCGCACCGACCGAAACCCCTCGACCTTTCGCCGCGTTGACTCCCGGTACTGCACCGATCACGGTGTTGCGGGAACTCGAACGCCGCTACGGAGCACAGATGCTGTCAGCATCTTCCAAAAGTCGCAGCACACTGAGCCGTACTCTTGGCAGTCAGGAACTGGGACTCGAAGCAGACGACTTCGATCAGTACGACTTCGATAAAGACGGAAGACTGGATCGCGATGAGTTACGAGAATTGATTCGTCGTCCGCCATCGACGCTGGAGCTGGTCGTACGACTTGGCACCCGGGCAGAAGGTGCTCCTGTCGTGGAAATGGTCGGCTCCGCAAAAGGGCAGACCATCGCAATGCGACGCTCAGCAGATGGACTGGCGAGCATCGTCATTGACGATGTGCAGATCGAAATCGCCCCGGCCACGAGCGGGCCGGACCTGGCGAAGCAGTATCTGCGTGGACAGTTTGCCGCAGCCGATCTTGATAAGAACAACTATCTCGACGCCAACGAATCCGCTCGCAGCGGCACATTCAGGGAGTCGCTCGCTGAATTCGATGAGGACGGCGACGGTCAACTGTTCGAAAACGAGTTGACGGTCGTTGTGGATGGTCGCATGAAGGCCGCTCGCAGCCGCACGCGGATGGACATCACCAGCCGTGGTCGCAACCTGTTCGAAATTCTCGATGCGGATCGCAATCGCAGTCTCAGCCGACGCGAACTTGCTCAGGCCGTCAAGCGAATCGAACTTTGGGATGCCGACGGTGATCGTGCCGTTTCGGATGCGGAGATCCCGCAACTTTATCAGATCTCATTCGGACCGGGGCAGCCTGAGTTTCAGGGCGTCGAGATCCCTGGCGAGGCCAAACGCACAATTGGGGAAACCGTCGCTGCATTTTCAGCCATGCCCGTGTGGTTTGAAAAGCTGGACCGCAATGGCGATGGCGAACTGACACGGCGGGAGTTTCCCGGTACGATTGCAGAGTTTCAACAGCTTGATCAGAACTCAGACGGTGTCGTGGACACCGCAGAGACTACGTTTGTGAAATAGGGAGTCCAGCATGATGTCATCGCGACGGTCACAACTTTTTCTGGGACTGCTTGCCGGAGCTTTCGGCATTGGTCTGACACTGACACTTGCAG
>JAYUVA010000512.1:0-3234 GCA_043754375.1 Candidatus Kuenenia sp.
TGGTACCAGTTCGGAACAGCCTGAATGGATGAGAAACGACGAACGCTGTTTGGCCCGATGAAGATTTTTCCCAGCGACAGAGTTCGATCGTCTTCCGGATTCGTAAGAGTGAGTTCGCCTTCAATAGTGTCCTGTGAAAAGTTCGAGATCAGGAACGAAAACGGCATGGGCGCCGATTGATCAATGTATCCGTCCCAGCCCGGCACCGCCTGAATGTCCAGACCAGGAAAGTCCGCTTGCTTTGGATCGGCAGTCTGTTGTCCCTGAGCGATCTCCGCGAAGGCAGAAACGCACAGCAGGAACATCATGACGAACAGGTACCGAAGCGGTGCAGTCGAAATCATGATCTTACCTCCTTCACTGGCGGTGAGGGATAATCCAATTGCAATCGCCGACTGCGGTGCCACATCAACAACACGCAGGCGACCATGATGACTGAGTGAACGACGTAAAACGGCAATGTGGAAACGCCATGCCATTCCTGCGGAGATTCCTTATAAAGGTTCATCAGGAAAACAAACGGCGAGATCGCGGCCACAGGCATAGCGACATCGCGGAATGCCGCGTATTGCGGATACCTCAGCATTTCATAGCAAAAAATTCCGACCACAGCCGGAATCACGCACACGAATCCGACATAGAACATCGCGACAATCATCATCGCGGCTGATTTCAGCCACGCATAAAGACAAATTGTTCTCTGAAGCAGATACACCGTCACTGCCGCGACTGACAGTGCGAGCGTTCCCTCAATGGATACTCGCAGGTACTCCACCGTTTTTTTGCCAACATGTATGTGCATCTCCGGAAACACAGTCACTCCAGCCGGAGCCGCAACGATAATATTGAACACCAGAGGAACACCGATCGCCGCCGTTGTCGAAAGGAACAGAATGAGTGCAAATCCGATCCAGTCCAGATGCGAGACTTTCGCTTTCCAGCCAAACAGCACTGGCAGTTGCAGATAAGTCGTGTTTCTGGCATGCGAAAACAGGAACACGGCGATGACAATCGCAAAACTATGAAACACGTGGCAGAAAACATGAAATTCTGCTGCCCACCATGGCTGCCAAGTGGTGCCGATCACGGTGGGAACCGTCCTGACTTGCGACGAAACAAACAACGTCCATGCCAGGGCCACTGGCACTAACAGACAGATCATTGTCGTGCCCCACCGCACCAGTCCCTCGTGCCTGCGAAATGCGTTGCCGCGATTCTCATAGAAGAACGCAATTTCCGAAGGACGCTGAATATGCAGCCGAAAACGGAAGCGACGTTTCCGTTTGCTGTCACCGGGTTTGACAACTTCGCCGAACGTGCTGTTGTCCCGAACAATTCCGTACAGCGGCCCCAGAGAAATGCCTGCAAACGCCATACAGGTGATCACGGACATTCCCATCGCGCAGGATGCGAACGCGCTGAAGTAGGTTTGAGTGCTGTCAATGTCTGTCGCACCAACCGCCATATAGATCGAGTGCATCAGTGCCGGAAATGGCGTCACCATAAATGGCTGCACTGGAAACGGTGCACAACCAAGTCCGCACAAAATGGCGGCAACAAACATCAGCATCAGCATCGCTAGAATTTCATTCATATGGAGCGACAGCCAAAGCATGACCATGGCCAGCATCATGCAGTACAGCCAGACCAGAATCAGATTCCCAACGAACACCGGTCCTTCAAGCCCGCCCAGTGCCAGGACGAGCACAAACCAGGGCAACAGCAGAAACAAGGCAAGTGCCAAAAACAGATTTTGCGACGTCACCTTGCCGATCAGGAACCGCAGCGGCGTAATGCCGCTCAACACGATCTGATCGAAATATCGCCCGATGCGCGGCCCCATAAAGACTGTGCCGAGTCGCATCGGAATCAGCATGGTTGCAAACACCGTCGCTCCACCCATTAGTATCAGGCCGAGCAGTTGTCCGAATTCGATGTTCTGCGTCAACGTCCGAAAGTCGCGGTCATTCGGATACATCATCAGCGGCAGGACCATGAACAGAATGGCGGTATTCAGCACGAGTGCGGTCGTCCCGACGGTGAAGCCTGAAATCAGGTTCGCGCGATCCCGGTCGAATGTCGGGCTGTTCCGGAAAAGTCCGAAGAATCGTCGTGCTGCGTTCATGTGACTTTTCCTGCCGTGGAACGCATAAAAATTTCCTCCAGATTGGTTTCGTTTTCCGAAAACTGCAGGACGCGGATGTCGTGCTCCAGCAGCGCAGCCAGCAGGTAATTACTGTTGGGTTCGTCGCTGGTGATCACGATGTTCTGATCACGAATATCGCACGACGCAACGCCGTTGAGACTCCTGATCGCCTCAGCGGCACGCTGTATGTCGTCGGAAGTAACTCGCAGCCGAATCGTGCGCCGCGCTGTCCCGCTCTGCGCTCGAAGAGTTGTGAGGTCGCCCTGAAGCACCAGCTGGCCGGCTTCCAGAATTCCGATCCGATCGCTGATGTCTTCGATGTCGGGCAGAATATGCGAACTGATGATAATGGCCTTCCCCAGCGAAGCCAGCGTCTTAATGATCGCGCGCAGTTCGTTGCGGGCCCGTGGATCCAGGCCACTGGCTGGTTCGTCCAGAATCAAAACCGTTGGATCATGCAATAATGTTTTCGCCAGCAGAAGTCGCTGACGGTTTCCGGTTGACAGCCCTTTCACATAAACGTGTTCGCGACCGCTCAGGTCTGTCAGCTCACAGACATCGCGCATGCGCTGCCTGCGTTCGTCCGGCGTGAGTCCATACATGCAGCCGAAGTAGTCCAGGTATTCTTCGATCGTCACGTTGCGCGGACATCCGAATTCTGCGGGCATGAATCCCAGGTGACGGCGAACACCTCGCGGATCTTCACGCACAGATTTCCCTTCGATCCGAACATCACCGGTATCCGGTCGAGCCAGCGTCGCGACGATCCGCAGCAACGTCGTCTTGCCAGCCCCGTTTGGACCAATCAAACCCAACGTACTTCCGCGCGGCACCTGCAAGCTGACGTTTTGAACGGCGATCAGTTCGTCGTAAGTCTTCGTGACGTTTTCAATGTCAACGGCAAGGGTTGTCACTCGTGCGGTGCTTTATGTTTGAGAGAGCCCTCTGGACCATCATTTTATGATCTTCCGGAGTGTTGCAGTTCAGCGGGCTGTCGAGATTCTGATCGACCGTTCGAATCAGTTCAAGCGGCACCCAGCATGTTCGCAGGTTTTCTGACAACGCCACAGTTGTCCGAGATCTTGCCA